>CALFEA010000183.1 GCA_937950385.1 uncultured Altererythrobacter sp.
CTGAGGGCGCTGAAAACCCAGAGATCATGGTCAGTCTCGGCATCATCTTTCCCAATCAGGAAGGCACAGGCACCCATGTCAATATCTCCGGCGCTGGTTTGCTGAAACATTCACCCAACCGCGACAATGCGATTAAGTTCCTTGAGTATCTTACAGAGCAAAAAGCGCAGCAATATTTCGCCAATGGCAATAATGAATACCCTGCCGCTGAAGGTGTAAAAGCGGGTTCTGCGGTTGAGGCATTGGGCGCGTTCAAGCCCGACACCATAAACGCGAGCGAGCTTGGGAAAAACCAGAAGGAAGCAGTTCAGATCTTTGACCGCGCCGGTTGGAACTGAAGCTTAGCTAAGCTGCCGGATCAAGGCTGCGCCCACATTCGCATCAAATTGGCGATGGTCTTGTCCAGCATCAAAAGCTCTGGCGCATCCACCGGCATTGCAGCGCGCAAAGTCACCCGCAAATTTTCCATGTCGAACAAAAGCTCGCGCTTTGCACCGTCCGCGATCAGGCTTTCGATCCAGCCAATGCAGACGATCCGCTTGCCCGATGTAACAGGCGTCACCTCGTGAATGGTTGAGGAGGGATAGAGTATCAGCGTGCCCGGCTCGCCTTTAACCCGCTGCTCCACGCCTGCATTTTGGATGACCAGCTCGCCGCCATCATAGCTGCTGGGGTCTGATAAAAAGAGCGTGAAGGACAAATCGCTGCGCATGCGCGCATCCCCCTGCCCCATCAATGCATTGTCGATATGCGCGCCATAATGGCCGCCATCTTGCGTCTTGCTCACCAGAAAATGCGAGAACCGGCGCGGCTGCGCCGCCGCGCGCAGAACGGAATTTTCCGTGATTGGGCCTAGCACAGTTTGCCGCAAAGCTTGGCCGGGCGCATCGCTCATAATGGCTTGATGATTGACCTTCACATGGCCTGCAACCTTGCCCGCTGTCGCGCGTCCATCTTCCCAGCTTAACGCTGCGATTTGGTCAGCAATAACGGCGAGGGTTTGCGGATCATCGATCGCTTGAATGGACAGGATCATAGTTTTTGACAACCGTTTGCGTTAAAGGTTTGTGCCGGTATGGTAGGGCCGAATACAAAACTGCGAAAGGTCTTAAA
This sequence comes from uncultured Altererythrobacter sp., assembly GCA_937950385.1. Classification (GTDB taxonomy): domain Bacteria; phylum Pseudomonadota; class Alphaproteobacteria; order Sphingomonadales; family Sphingomonadaceae; genus Erythrobacter. Next base: position 1,114 of record CALFEA010000183.1, read on the forward strand.
GCCCATGAGGTCAACCATCAAAACTTGGACCACGCTTGGCTTGGCTGGTGCATTGGTCGGCGGCACGCTGGCTGGATGCAGCGGCGAACAGGGCGCAGGTGAAGCGGGTGAAGGCGGGAGTGACGCTAGCGCGGCTTCCGGAGAGGCTGGTGCAGCGCATTCCGCATCGGGCGAAGCAGGTGCCGGCGAAGGTGGCGAAGCGGGCGAAGCAGGCGCTAGTGTTGATGCGCTTGCCCTGCCTCAGCGTCTTGCCTTTATGGCCGGTCATGTAGAGGCGGGCCTTGCGCTTTACCGGGCGGGCGATGCCAAAGCCGCCGCACCCCATTTGATGCATCCCGTTTCTGAAACGCATGCCGATGAACGCGCAGGATTGGACAAGATGGGTTTTGATGCGGGCGTTTTCGAAGCGGTATCCGCCGCGCTCGAAAGCGGCAAACCAGCCGCCGACATTGAACCGCAATTGAAAGCGGCAGAAGCCAATCTGGCCGCAATGCGCGAGAAGGCCGGCGGCGATCCAGCTGACTTAATCGCTTTCCTAATGGAAACAGTTACGGCTGAATATTCTGTTGCAGTGAAAGACGGCAAGGTCACCGATCCGGGCGAATATCAGGACGCATATGGCTTTGCTGTGGTCGCCAAGGATTTGGCGAGCGGATTGGACGGCGATGCGGCCACAAAGGTCACAGGCGAACTTGATCAGCTGATTGCGATGTTCCCAGAAGGCGGGCCGATACCTCCAGTCGATCCAGCGCCTGCGGGCCAAGTATCAGCGATGGCATCACGAGTGACGCTCTCGCTTCCCTAACGCGCTATCGCTTCGCTGCTTGAGAGTGTCCTTCCGGCTCTAATCTTTCGCATGCTCTCCGCGCGCAATTTCATGGAGCCAATCGGCATGGCGCGGGGCTTTTTTCGTCTCGCTCCATTCTTCCAGCATTGGCTGCGCAACGCGTTTTAACTCGGCATATTGCTCCTCTGTCCCAATGTCCGTCGCCAGTTCAACGCGGTGGCCATTGGGATCGAAGAAATAGATCGATTTGAAAATACCGTGATGGGTTGGGCCGAGGACATCGATGCCTTGCGCCTCAACATGCGCTTTGGCGGCCAGCAGAGCTTCTTCCGATGGCGCTTTGAATGCAAGATGCTGGACCCATTCCGGCGTGTTTTGATCACGGTCCATTTCAGGCTGATTGGGCAGTTCGAAAAAGGCGAGAATATTGCCGCCGCCTGCATCCAAAAACACATGCATATAGGGGTCATATTCGCCAGTTGATGGCACATGATCCTCAGCAAAGGCGGTGGTGTATTCCATGCCCATAACGCGGCCGTACCATTCGACCGTTTCAGCTGCATCCTTGCAGCGATAGGCCACATGGTGGACACCGCCGAGCTTCACTGGATGCGCGCTCATTGGGCAGGCTCCACGTCGAGCACGCCGCGCGCCACTTGATCGCGTTCAATGCTTTCAAACAAGGCTTTGAAATTGCCCTCGCCAAATCCATCATCGCCCTTGCGTTGAATGAACTCAAAGAACACGGGGCCAACTTGCGCCTCAGCAAAGATTTGCAAGAGCAAGCGCGGCTCACCCCCTTCTGTTGTTCCATCGAGCAGAATACCGCGCATTTGCAGCGCGTCTGCATCTTCACCGTGACCGGGAAGGCGCTCATCCAACATATCGTAATAGGATGCTGGCGGCGCTGTAATAAACGGCACGCCCAGCTTTTTCAGCCGGTCCCAGCATGTCAGCAAATCATCACAGATCAGCGCGATATGCTGAATGCCTTCACCGTTAAATTCGCGCAGGAACTCCTCGATCTGGCCTTTGCCGCCCTCGCCTTCTTCATTGAGAGGGATTTTGATCTTGCCATCGGGCGCGGTCAAAGCCTTTGAAGTGAGACCCGTATATTCGCCCTTAATGTCGAAAAAGCGGATCTCTTTGAAGTTGAACAAAGTCTCGTAATAATCGGCCCAATAGGACATGCGGCCAGTGTACACATTATGGGTGAGGTGATCGATGATATCGAAGCCAGCACCGACCGGATTGCGATCAACGCCCGGCAGATATTCAAAGTCGATATCGTAGATTGAGAGGCCTTCGCCTGCATCATTCGCATAGCGATCCACCAGGTAGAGTATTGCGCCGCCAATGCCGCGGATTGCCGGAATGCGCAGTTCCATTGGGCCAGGTTCATTGGCAACTGGCTCTGCGCCCGCTTCGATCAAATGATCATAGGCTTTGACCGCATCCTTCACGCGAAATGCCATGCCGCAAGCCGATGGACCATGTTCGCGCGCGAAGTACCAAGCGGCTGAGCGCGGCTCATAATTGGCAATCAGATTGATCCCGCCTTGACGCCACAGATGCACATCCTTGGCTCTGTGAGTCGCGATATGGGTGAAGCCCATGGCCTGAAAAACCGGCTCAAGCTGCCCTTTTTCCGGTGCACAAAACTCGACAAATTCAAACCCATCAAGGCCTGCTGGATTTTCAAATAGGTCTGCCATTTTGCGCGAATCCTTATCAAAAGCATTATAGTTTCGTTTGTAACTATATAGGCCAAATTGGCTGTGGTAACAAGATCAGGTTTGGGGCCTATTTCTATGCTTGCCAATCCGTGCCGCGCGATTGATAGCACGCCCAATGAGTGACAAGCGCAAATATGCGATTATCGGCTGCGGCATGATGGGCCGCGAACATATGCGCAATTGCGCGCTGGTGGATGGCGTGGAGCTGGTCGCGATTGCCGATCCTGACGTTGGGTCACGCAATGCTGCGCAGGGTTTGGCGGATGAGCTAGGGCTGACAATTGCTGCGTTCGCTGATGCGGAAGCAATGCTGGATGCAGCAAAGCCCGATGCGGTGATTGTCGCCTCGCCCAATTTCACGCATTTTGAGGTGGCGCGCCCAATAATTGCACGCGGCATTGCATTATTGCTCGAAAAGCCGATGTGCACCTCGGTGAAGGTTTGCCGCGAACTCGCAAAACTGGCCGAGCAATCCAATGCTCTGGTTTGGATCGGGCAAGAGTACCGTTTCATGCCGCCGGTCGCGCGGTTTATTGAGCGCGTGCATGCAGGCGAGGTCGGCGATGTCAAAATGCTGTCGATCCGCGAGCACCGCTTTCCCTTCCTCGAAAAAGTCGGCGATTGGAACCGTTTCAACCGCAATTCTGGCGGGACTTTGGTGGAGAAATGCTGTCATTTCTTCGATCTGATGCGGGTTATACTCCGCGATGAACCCGTGCGTATCTACGCCAGCGGAGCCCAAGATGTGAACCATCTGGAGGAGCAATATGATGGCAAGACACCCGACA
>CALFEA010000184.1 GCA_937950385.1 uncultured Altererythrobacter sp.
GCAACACTAACAATCAGCATTGAAAATGAGCGCATCATTAATACTCTCCGTGACGGGGAAAAGTTGGAACTACTCCAATGAATGGCTAGTGAATAAATAGATCAGTCGGTAATTCGCTTTTCAGCTCCGCCAGCCACACATCCGCCACGGCGTCAGAGGGCGCGCGCCAATCGCCGCGTGGGCTCAAAGCGCCGCCTGCGCTGACCTTGGGACCATTGGGAATGGCACTGCGTTTGAATTGTGAAAGGCCAAAAAAGCGTTTCACGAATTTCTCAAGCCAGCTTGATATTTCGGCCAGATCATAGGCGTTCTTTTTCGCATCCGGAAAACCTGCGGGCCACAGCCCCTCGCTTGTCTCGCGCCATGCATGCCAGGCCAAAAATGCGACCTTGCTGGGCCGCTGGCCGAAGCGGATAATATGATGCAAGAAGAAATCATTGAGCTCATACGGGCCAATAATGCTCTCAGTGCTTTGAATGCCGCCATCCTTGGCTGCGGGCACTAGCTCTGGCGAAATTTCGGTGTTGAGGATCGCATCAAGCACGCTGTCGGTCGCTGCATCAAACTGATCCGTCTGCGTCGTCCAACGGATGAGATATTGGATCAGCGTTTTCGGCACCCCAGAATTTACAGCATAATGGCTCATCTGATCGCCGACCCCGTAAGTGCACCAGCCCAGCGCCAATTCCGAAAGATCCCCTGTGCCAATGACAAAGCCGGAATGATGGCCTGCAAGCCGGAACAGATAATCGGTACGCAGACCCGCCTGCACATTTTCAAAGGTCACATCATGCACCGGCTCGCCATCTGCAAAGGGGTGCTTCATATCAGCGAGCATACGGTTGGCCGCAGGGCGTATGTCGATTTCCTCAGCATGAATGCCTGTCGCCTCCATCAGCCTCCAAGCATTGCTCTTGGTGTGATCCGACGTCCCGAAACCGGGCATCGTATAGCCGCGAATAAAGCTGCGCGGCAGGCCGAGGCGGTCGCATGCTTTTGCTGCAACGATCAGCGCATGGGTGCTGTCGAGCCCGCCTGATATTCCGATGACCATCGACTTTGCATGGGTGGCCTCCAAGCGGCGGGTGAGCGCATCAACCTGAATGTTGAACGCCTCAAAGCAATCCTCATCCAGCTTATGCGCGCGGTTGGGCACGAAGGGAAAACGCCGGATTGGGCGGATGAGGTCAAGCGCTTTGGCGCTTTCTGCAAGGTCAAATTCAATGGTCCGGAATGTATCTTCCGGACGGCCAGCAGCCTCTGCCGCATCGTTAAACGTTTGATAGCGCTGGCGCTCGCCCATCAATCGTTCGCAATCTATGTCGGCAATACAAAGCTCAGGATCGCGGGCAAAGCGTTCGCTTTCAGCCAGCAAATCGCCAAATTCATAGATCATCCCCTGCCCATCCCATGCAAGGTCGGTCGTGCTCTCGCCATAACCGCTGGCGGAATACACATAAGCGGATACTGTGCGGCTGGATTGCGCGCGGGAGAGCAAGTGCCGCTCATCCGATTTACCGATAGTGATGTTGGAAGCAGAAAGGTTTGCCAACACCGTTGCCCCCGCCAATGCGCCCAATGTGGATGGCGGATTGGGCGACCAGTAATCCTCGCAAATCTCGACGAAAAGCTTGAATTCAGGCAGATTTTTGGCCGTAAAAATCAGGTCAGTGCCAAAGGGCACCTCGGCCCCATTGGCGCGAATAACGCCGCCTTGGCTAGAACGTCCATCGGCAAACCAGCGCTTCTCATAGAACTCCCGGTAATTGGGCAAGTAGCTTTTTGGGATGATGCCCAGCAATTCGCCGCCCCGAACCACTGCGGCACAATTGTATATCCGGCCATTTTTGCGCAAGGGCGCGCCCACCAAAAGCACCGGATCAAGAGTGATACTCGCCGTGACAATATCGCGCAGGCCGACTTCAGCTGCATCGAGCAAAGCCGATTGCAAATGCAAATCATCGATCGCGTAGGATGAAACACACAGCTCTGGATAGACCACCAGATCAGCGCCTGCTTTATGCGCGCGCTGCGCATCGGCGAGTATCCCTTTAACGTTATAGGCGACATCGGCTGTGCGTGTTTTGGGGGTCGCGGTGGCGATGCGGGCAAAGCCGTGGCGGCGCATATCGTAGAATGGATACGCGCCTGAAGCGCCGCCAGCATGTTCACTCTCAATTGCCGTATCAGGCGCAGGCTCCAACCAATCGCCGGGCTCACAAACGCCCAATTCTGCGAGGCGTTTTTGCACGGCTGCGCGTGCGACCTTGCCCTTTGCCTCCCAGCCATAGATCGTGCGGGATGGCCAAGGGTCACCATATTGGCCGCCATATTTCTGGCCAAATTCCTCCGCCGATAGGGGTGGGTTATGCGCCTCGCGCCATGCTCTGATCTTATATCCGGCTAAATGCATGCGCATCAAAGTATCCTTTTAGGATATATTTGGCAAGTCGAAATGCCGCTCTTGCCTTTGTAACTTTGATCCACCACCTATCGAACTAAGGAGCGAAACCGCTCAGATGCATAAGGACACATAGACTATGGCCGACCCAACCTACACTCCGCCCGAAGTATGGACCTATGATGCAGAGAACGGTGGCAAATTTGCCAATATCAACCGGCCGACTGCTGGCGCGCGCGAAGAAAAGGCGCTGCCGCAGGGCGATCATCCGTTCCAGCTGCATTCGCTGGCGACCCCCAATGGCGTGAAAGTCACGATCATGCTCGAGGAGCTGTTGGAAGCAGGCCATAAGGGCGCAGAATATGACGCCTACACCGTCAATATTGGCGAAGGCGAGCAATTCACCAGCGGCTTTGTCGGCATAAACCCCAATTCGAAAATTCCCGCTCTGCTCGACAAAAGCGGCGACAAGCCGTTTCGTGTGTTCGAATCGGGCGCAATCCTGGTGCATTTGGCGGAGAAGTTTGGTGCATTCCTGCCGACCGAGCCCGCCGCGCGCGCCGAAGTGCTCAGCTGGGTGTTCTGGCAAGTCGCATCAGGCCCGTTCATCGGCGGCGGATTTGGCCATTTCTACGCCTATGCACCAGAGAAATACGAATATCCGATCAATCGCTATGCCATGGAAGTGAAGCGCATTTTTGACGTCGCCGACCAGCGGCTGGGCGAATCGCGTTTCCTTGGCGGTGACGAATACACCATCGCAGACATTGCCAATTGGCCGTGGCTTGCGCCCTTCACGACTGGGCATATTTACAATGAGGCCAAAACCTTCCTCTCCATCCACGAATATAAAAATGTGGGCCGCTGGGTAGAAGAAATTTTTGCGCGCCCCGGCGTTCAGCGCGGACGCATCGTCAATAAGGTTTGGGGCGAGGAGGACATGCAATTGGAAGAGCGCCATTCTGCCGCTGATTTTGAAGGCAAAAACCTGACAAGATAGAGTTTATCAGGCCAGGTTTTTTGCGGTCTTATGAGGGTTTCTGCGCAAACCCCTTTCCATCTGCAAAAAGGGCGTTATAGAGCGCCTTCGTGCTGGGGCGTCGCCAAGTGGTAAGGCACCGCTTTTTGGTAGCGGCATTCGCAGGTTCGATCCCTGCCGCCCCAGCCAATTTATTTGGAAATCAAGGCTTACCGCTAAGCGCTACAGCCTGCCCCGTCAGCCATTCTGATGATGGCGCAACCATATAGAGCACCAGCGCGGCGATATCTTGCGGCGTACCCAGACGCCCTGCTGGTAGCTGCAATTGCTCCAGCAGCGGACCGAAATCCTCATCCGACATGCTCAGCGCCTTTTTCACCGTGTCGGTCGGCACAAAGCCCGGCATGATCGCATTGACGCGGGTTTTGGGGCCAAGCTCAATGCCAAGCGTCTTCGTCATCATATTGACGCCCGCTTTGGCCGCAGAATAATGCGCGCTGCCTGCAAACGGCTCCAGCCCGGCGAGCGAGGAAATGTTCACCATCGCGCTCTTGTCACTGAAATGCGGCACGGCGGCTTGGACGGAATAAAAAATGGAGGACAGGTTCACCGCAATCGTCTTGTCCCATTCCGCCAGATCGAGCTCAGCCAAGGGTGCAGAGACTAGCGAGCCGCCCGCATTATTGACCCAAATATCAAGGCTGCCAAATTCATCGACGGCGCGCTGAGCCAAAGCTTTCATATCTTCGGGCAAGGACACGTCGGTTTTCTGGAAAATCGCGCGCCCGCCAGTATTGCTGGCATTGATCACACCCGCAGTATGCTCAATTTGATCGGTAGAACGCGCCGCGCACACGATGTTGGCGCCTGCTTCGGCAAGCGTTGTGGCGATGCCTTCACCAATTCCCCGCCCTGCGCCAGTCACAACGGCGGTTTTTCCGGTTAGGTCGAATAGCGCGCTCATAATATCTCTCCCAAAGAATTGTTGAAAGAGTGGCTATGCGCTGGGGCGGCGGGCGTAAACTAACCCAATTGCTTAGGGGCTATCTCACTTCGAGCGGCTCTTGCGGATTATTGGGCACTAGCACCATTTCTTCAGCGGCATTTTCCACGCGGTAAGACGCAAGGCGGGACAGTAAATTCATGCCAACCACATTCGTCTCGCCCAATGTTGGCGCAATCACCGCATCCAAGCCGCGCGCTGTAACATTGCCAAACCGCAATTCGTCAATCGTGGAAAGCTGCGCGCGAACAGGCCCATTGGCTGTGCCGATTGACACGGGCAATCCGCCGCGGCGCGGCTCCATGCCAGCTTCATCGGCCAAATCTTTTGAGATTGCCGTGACCGTTGCGCCTGTATCAATCAGGAAATTGGCGGGCACGCCATTGAGTTCTGCGCGCAGCCAGAAATGTCCGTCCGCCGCTTTTGTGATGCGGGTTTCACCGCCCTCCACCACCTGCTCCGGCAGGCCAATTTGCGGCAGTGCCACAGCAAGGCGCGGGTCAAAGCGTGATAATTGCAACACGACGACCACAAGCACACCGACAAGAACGAGAGTGCTGCCCGTGCGCACCACTCTGCCCAGCGGAACCCGGCCGCGCACCATCATCGAGCCAGCAAAGCCGGCCACCACCGCCGCAATGGCAATGATCAGCAGCTCAGATTGCGGCACGGCGGAAATCGCAATGACTGCATTATCCCAGAAATTCTGGATGCTCATGGCGAAGGTTATACACGGCCCCGCCCTGCCGGTCTATGAACGAGAGGCGCGATGCGGCTCAATTGCGTCCGAAATGGCGGTGTTGCGGCGCGCTCTAGTACAAAATTGCGGCGGCCAATGCGCGGCCCGATAGAAATGCATTTTCTGCGCGCGGGCCGTGCAGCCAGTCTCCGCAAACGCCAATGGCAGCGTCTGCATTCCACAAATGCCTTACCGCGTCCTCACCAACCTGCGGGGAGGCATAGAGCCAGCGATGCGCTGCTGTGTGGATGGGGTCAGGCAAGGATACGCCGGTTTGCTGCGCGAAGGCGTCCAGCAGCGCATTGGCTGCACCGTCCTTGCTATGCTCCAAAATTTGCCGCGAAAAATCGGCAGAGGCGTGGATGACCCAGCATTCTGGGCCAGCCCGCTGCGGCTTGGCCGAATTGCGAGCAGCCCAATGAACTGCATCTGTTTCGTTGCCTTCGACTGTATCTGGCAAGTCCAGCGCCGCATCAAATGCCGCCATCAATGCCCAGCAAGGGGTGGAGATGATACCCTTTGCCTTATCGGCATATTCTGGTGCAGCGTCAGATAGCAGCACGGAGGCCTGTTCAGCAGGGATAGCGCAAATGACATGGTCAAAACGCGCCTCACCGCCATCATGCCCAAGCAACCACACATCACCGTCACGCTGCAATTTTTCAATTCGTACACCCCAGCGCACATCCAATGCCTGCGCCATGACGCGGATCGGGCCGTTCATACCGGGCGTGCCAACATAAGCGCCCTCACCTGCGGCTGGCCAAAGCGCCGCCGCGCCTGCCGCTTCCCAAGCGGATAATTGCGCGGCAAATTCAGGCGTTTCTGCGGTCAGCACCTGCGCGCCATGGTCAAAGCTGACAGTTTCTCCGCCGACTTCCGCCCGCCGCGCTGCCATCCGTCCGCCCGGCCCGCGCCCTTTATCGAACAGAACAGGCGCATAGCCCGCTTCGGCAAGCTGCGCAGCGCAAGTCAGGCCGGCCATGCCAGCGCCAATTACTGCGATAGTTTTTGGAGTGTTTGTCATAGATTGAGTTACGGAGCGCTGCGCGCAATGGTTGCTTCAGCAAGGATAAGGCTGAAGCGCTTCTCATCATCGAGCCAGCGTTTCACCGGCGTCCACCCGCCCGCCAGCAGCAAAGTGGCAGAGGTACGGCGCGTAAACTTGTGGCTGTTTTCAGTGTGGATTGTCTCGCCAGCATCCATCGAAAATGTCTCGCCCGAAACGGTGAAAGTCATCGCTTCACGGGCGCGCAAATGCATCTCAATGCGGGCATGATCATCATTCCACAGCGCCACATGTTCAAGGGCATCCACCGGAATATCGCCGTCCAATTCGCGGTTGATCCGGCGCGCCAGATTGTAATTAAATTCAGCGGTTACCCCGCCTGCATCATCATAGGCGGCGACCAGCACATCTTCGTCTTTGATCAGATCCATACCGATCAGCAATTTCGAGCCCTCACCCAGAGTATCCCGCATAGTGCGCAGCAAATCGACCGCCGTGCGCGCGACCATATTGCCAATGGTGGAGCCGGGGAAAAACCCCAGCTTGGGCATCGCTTTTACCGCATCGGGTAATGCGACCGTGCGCATAAAATCGGCCTCAACCGGATGCACGGGCAACCCGGGAAACTTGGCGGACAAATCCGCTGCCGCGGCCCGCAGGAAATCGCCTGATATGTCGAGCGGAACATAGGCCCCTGGATCAATCGCGCTTAAGAGCAACGGTGTTTTTACCGAGCTACCGGAGCCAAATTCGACCACTGCTCGACCTGCGCCAATACCGCTGGCAAATTCACCTGCACGGTTTTGCAAAATCTGGGTTTCAGCCCGCGTCGGATAATATTCTGGGATCTGGGTGATATCCTCGAACAACCTCGATCCAGCATCATCATAGAGCCAACGTGCAGGCAGCGCCTTTTGCGTCTGCGAAAGCCCTGCGAGCACATCGGCTCTAAACGCTAGATCGACGCCTTGATCATCCAATTCAACGATGGAAAGGCCTTTATTTTGCGTCATTGCGCGAGATCCTTTGCCAGCCGTAATCCGGTGAACTGCCAGCGTTGATGAGGGTAGAAGAAATTGCGATAGGTGCTGCGCGAATGGCCGCGCACGGTTGCGCAGCTGGCGCCTTTCAGCACGAACTGACCGCTCATGAATTTGCCATTATATTCGCCAACCGCGCCGGATGCGGGCTTGAAGCGAGGGTATGGCAAATAGGCTGAGCGAGTGAATTGCCAGCAATCACCGAAAATGCTGTCTGAGCCGGATGGAAGCGGCGCGGTAGCTGTGTCGAGCTGATTGCCGCCGGACGCGTCATGGGTTGCTGCTATCGCCTCCCATTCAAACTCTGTCGGCAGGCGCACCCCTTGCTCATTCTGGCCCGCCCAACACGCAAAGGCATCGGCTTCAAAATAGGATATATGTGTCACCGGGGCATTCGCATCGCGGTCTTGCCAGCCTTGATGGGTGAATTGCTTGTCATCCCGCCAGTAAAGCGGCGCAATGACCCCATTGTCATTGAGCCAGCCCCAACCATCCGCAAGCCATAAAGCCGCATTGGAATAGCCGCCATCTGCGATAAATTCCGACCATTCGCCATTGGTGACCAGCCGCTTTGACAAAGCAAATGGTTCGAGCAAAACGCGGTGGCGCGGGCCTTCATTGTCGAATGCAAATGCATCAGCATGGTGACCGATTTCGGTCACGCCGCCAGCATGCTCATACCAGCCGTCTGCCTGCGCTTTGCAAACCTGAGGAGAGCCTTCAAACATCGCCGGGCCAAGCGGGTTTTGGAAAAGCGCATGTTTAATATCGGTTAGCAGCAATTCTTGATGTTGCTGCTCATGCGCGATGCCCAATTGGATCAATGCTGCATGCTTAGGATCATCCAGCAGCGGCAGCATCGCTGCATCCACATGGGCGCGCCATGCAAGCACATCTTCTAGCGAAGGACGCGCAAGCATGCCGCGTGAAAAGTGTCCAATCCGCTCGCCTTCAGCCTCATAATAAGAGTTGAAGAGGAACGGATAGGTTTCGTCGAACAATGCGTAATCTGCTGCATGGTCTCGGAGCAGAAACGTCTCCCAAAACCATGTCGTATGCGCCAAATGCCATTTGGCTGGCGAGGCGTCCTCCATGGATTGCACCGTGGTGTCGGCATCGCTTAGCCCAGCGACCAAATCTTGAGACAGACTGCGAGTGGCGGCAAATTTAGCAGATAGGCTGTTATTCAAATCAGCACCCAATCAGGCAGCATTTGCCTGACGCGTGTTGACCTCAGTGTTCAGCATTTCCGCCAATGAAAACGCCAGTTCCAAGCTTTGCTCTGCATTGAGGCGCGGGTCGCAATGCGTGTGATAGCGGTCGCCCAAACGTTCATCGGTGATCGCAACAGCGCCGCCGGTACATTCGGTCACATCTTGGCCGGTCATCTCAATATGGATGCCGCCGGGATGCGTGCCTTCAGCGCGGTGCACATCGAAAAAGCCTTTTACTTCGCGCAAGATGCGCTCGAACGGACGGGTTTTAAACCCGCTTTCCGATTTGACGACATTGCCGTGCATTGGATCGCAGCTCCACACGACAGGATGGCCTTCGCGCTGAACCGCACGAACCAGAGCTGGCAGGCCGTCCTCAACCTTATCATGGCCAAAGCGGCTAATCAGAGTCATCCGCCCAGCTTCGCGTGAGGGGTTCAGCTCGTCCAGCAAACGCAGCAGATCATCGGGTTTCAGCGAGGGCCCGCATTTCATGCCGAGCGGATTGCCAATACCGCGCGCCCATTCAATATGCGCAGAGCCCGGGAACCGTGTGCGGTCGCCAATCCACACCATATGCGCCGATGTCGCATACCAATCATTCGTCAACGAATCCTGGCGCGTCATGGCTTGCTCATAAGGCAGCAAAAGCGCCTCGTGGCTGGTGTAGAAGCTGGTGCCTTGCAATTGCGGCACGGTGGCCGGATCAACGCCGCAAGCCTCCATGAAATCAAGCGCTTCCCCGATACGATCAGCGGTTTCTGCAAATTTGGTCGACCACGGTGTGCGGCCCATAAAATCCAGCGTCCAGCCATGCACTTCGCGCAAGTTTGCATAACCGCCGCCAGCAAATGCGCGTAGCAGGTTGAGCGTTGATGCTGCCTGATTATAGGCCTTCACCATCCGCTGCGGATCATTGCGGCGCTGGATGGGATCAAAATCGATGCCGTTGATATTGTCGCCAAGATAGCTTGGCAAAGTCACATCGCCGATAGTTTCCGTTGGCGAGGAGCGCGGCTTGGCAAATTGGCCTGCCATGCGCCCGACTTTGATCACCGGATGCTTGCTGGCAAAGGTCATGACGACCGCCATTTGCAAGATTACGCGGAAAGTATCGCGGATATTATTGGGGTGGAATTCTGCAAAGCTCTCAGCGCAATCGCCGCCTTGCAAGAGAAACGCTTTGCCTGTCGCCACTTCGGCCAAATCAGCCTTCAGCGCGCGCGCTTCGCCAGCGAATACCAAGGGAGGATAAGCCTCCAGCGTGGCTTCGGCCTCGGCCAATTCGCTCGCATCTTCATATTGCGGCAAATGACGCGCTTCGAACTCTTTCCAGCCGCCGGGGGTCCAATTTTGTGCCATCGCTTTGTTACTCATTCATTTCTTGAAGCGCTAAGGTGACCCTCGCGCAATTGCATGTTCAACAGCAGCAATAGCAAAGCGATTGCCCTGCGCGAAGCACAAATATCTCAGCGGTGCGAAGGGTAGGTTTTGCGCAAGGCTAAGCTTTGCCTACCGGCCAGAGGGCGCAGCAGCGCCAGCAGAGGCCGCCGCTGACACATCTGTTGCCAGCGTCTGCCCCTCAGGAATAACCGCCAGCTTCCACGCTGGCCGTGCGCCAAGGTAACGCTTTGCCAGCAAGGTCATGATCTCTGGCCGCGTGCTGGAATGATCGACGATCAACGTGCGCAGCAGACCCACGCGGCGCGGATCAAAGGTCGAGCCTTGCAGGTGATAGAGCCAGAAACCATTGCCAGTCAGCGCGCGGCTGATTTGTTGGCGCAATGGCTCTGTCACACGGTTGAGCTCATCTTCGGTTGGCGGGGTGACCGCCAGATCCGCTGCGATTTTGTCGGCCTGCTCGAAAAATACAGGAACATCGCTGGGCCGCAATTGCGCAAAGCCCATAATCTTGCCGCCACCATTCAAATCGACGGGCCAGTTAGAAACAACTTGCGGAGCATAGCTAGCCCCCGCCTGTTCGCGCATCGCCTCAAGCAGGCGGTTGCTGAAGACCTGTGTGAGAATCTCAAGCTGGCGCGATTCGCGAAGTGACGCGACCCCGCCTCTGGTTGGCCAAGCGATAACCGCTGCGGCCTGATTGGCATCGCCGCGGTGTGTGCGCACGGTTGGCGCACCGGCAGGCGCAGGGAATGCCGGAATGCGCGCAGCCACATCGGCAGCAATGGGCGTGCGTGCAGGCAAAGCGCCAAAGGTTTTGGTCAATTGCTCAACCGTTTTTTCCCGGTCAAACTCGCCAAAGATCAGCACCTCGACCGGCCCTTGGGCAAGCAGAGGTTCCCATACTTTGCGGAAACCTTCCGGTGTCACCTTGCTCAGCATGTCGCGGTCTGGCGTGGCGTAGCGCGGGTCTTTATTGGCGACCAGATAATCCAGATCGCGGTTGATTACCCCGCTGGGGCTCGTGGCGAATGTGTCATAGGCCAGCTCTGCCGCCGCTTTTGAACGCAGCACAGGGTTAGGATCCCAGCGCGGCATGCCAAGCTTGGCAGCGAACAGATAAAGCTGATCGGCCAAATCCTCGCCCCGTGTTTGCGCAGAAAATTCAAACACAGCCTCGCCGATCCGGAAATCAAAGCCAAGCTTGCGGCCCGTGGCGAGCCGGTCGAGGTCTTCTTGGCCAATTTCGCCAAGACCTGATCCCACCAATGCCGATTTGCCCAGCCCAATATAAGCGGCATCACTGGCATCAAAAGCGCGGTAGCCCGCACCAAAGCGAACCTTGACCGCAACGCGGCCCGGCTCTGCATCATTGGCCCACAGGATAGCGCGCACATCATTGCTCAAATTGATCTGTTCAATCTCATCAACGCCCGGCACGCCCAATGATTTGCGTTCAGCCACGCTGCCTTGTTTGCCTACAGGCGGCAGGTCTTCAAACTTGATCACCTTGCTGGCCAAACGCGCGCTGGCATCGGCCACAGCAGGCGCAGTAAAGGCTGCGCGCAAGGCCGCAATATCAGCCGAACCTGCATCCGGCGTCACATAGACACCGCGCAGAACATCGCCTTTGAACAGATTGCGCGTGCGGGTCAGCACTTCTTCAGGGGTAAAGCGCGCAGTCATACCGCGAAACACATTCAGCACGGTTTCAGGCGC
>CALFEA010000185.1 GCA_937950385.1 uncultured Altererythrobacter sp.
TTGGCCCACATCGGGCCCGCCCATCACATAGGCCAAAGGCAACTCAGGAAATTGGGCGAGGACTTCACGCATGGGTGCGACCCAGCGCGGGGTGATTTCCGATGGTTTTATCAATGCAGCAGACCCCGCCATCAATGCTGGTACAGCATCAATATGGCTGAGGATGACAGGGAAATTCCAAGGGCAAATCGCGCCAAACAAAGGATGCGCGGAATATTCGGTTGCGATCTCAATTCCTGGCGTGACGGAGGGCGTTGGCCCTCGCTCCAGCCCTGCGAATAAGGGCGGACCTTTTGCAGCCCAGCCGCGCATATTGCCTACGCAGCCCTGCACTTCGATCCACGAAATAGACCCGCGCCCCGTATCAATTGTGAGCGCAGCGGCGATTTGCGGTGCGGCAGCCTCTATTGCATCGGCCAAGCGCATGAGAACAGCGGCGCGGCCTTGTGGCCCCAATGCCTCCCAAGCGGGTTGAGCTGCGCGCAATCGCGCCGCCTCAGCGGCGATATTCTCGCGCGAGCTAACTTCAAATTCAAAGTCCGCCTCGCCAGTTCTAGGGTTGATCGCTTTCATTGCTGCGCCTTCCATTGTGTGACGATCTCATCGCCGCTTGCAAACCATGCCTCGCTGCGGGCCCTCAGGTCAGCCAGCAATTCTTCCAATGCGCCGATGCGGTACGGCAGACCCATGATGTAAGGCGTCAAATGCACCGGCAATATGCGTGCTGATTTCTGCGCCTTGGCCTCTTTCGCCAGCCAGTCAAACGCATCGCGCATGCTTTCGCCCCAGCTATCCGCGCTCTTTTGCTGGACCGTGATGATCTGCCGGTCCGACAATTCATGGTTGAGCGGCAAAGCGGTCATCCCATTGTTGAATTTGTAGGGCAGCTCATCATTCACCCAATCACAGCAATAGCTTAAACCGGCTTCTTTGAGCAGTTCGAGAGTATGAAAGCTCTGCTGACGGGCGATGGAAAGCCAACCCTTGGGCCGAGCGCCTGTAGCTTTTTCAAGCCGAGCCATGGCATCTGATATCAATGCACGTTCAGCCTCCTCACCCAAACTGGCATCAATTGTGCCGTTCATATCGGTGGAGTGCGCGATAATCTCATGCCCGTCTGCTTGAATAGCCTCAATCAGTTCAGGATAGCGTTCGGCGATCGCTGCATTGACCGCAAAACTGGCTGTCACGCCTGCGCCCTTAAACGCGTCCAGCATGCGCCAAATACCAATACGATTGCCATAATCGCGCGCGGTGTAGTGGCGGTAATCAGGGTAAGGCGTGACCATATGGCCAGGGGCTTTAAACGGGCCGTCAGGCGTAATGGGGAACCATTCCAAACTGACGCAAAGGAACACAGCAACACTCTTGCCTTCGGGCCATTGAAACGGCGCGCGGGTGTGAATGTTCGACCATTCATACAAATCATGGTCATACCCCTCGCGGCGCATGGGATATTGCTTGTAGCTGTCTGGCAAAGTGCTCATTGCTGGGCCCTCCATGCATCAACAATATCGCCCGACCTCGCCAGCCATGCGCGGCCATCCTTGGCGATATGTTCCAGAGCTTCTTCGAACGGACCAATTCGGTGCGGTTGCCCGATCAAATAAGCATGCAGCGGAATGCACATGACTGTGCCCGATTGCTCACCCTCTTTGGCCAAACGTTCATATTGGCGCACAAGCGTATCGGCATATTCGCGGCCCGACATATTATAGACAAAGAAGCCGTAATGGTCGTTCACCTCTAGGCTGTAGGGGATGGACGCAAGGCCATTGGAGGCAACCTTTACCTCTTGCACTTGATCATCATGATAAAGGTCGCAAGTGTAATCGAATTCATATTCCGCCAGCAGGTCAAGCGTGCGCGTCGTATGCGTCAAAGCGGGGGCAAGCCAACCTCTAATCCGCTGACCCGTTGCGTCTTGAACCGTCTTAATCGAATCCTCGATAATGCTGCGCTCCTGCGCCTCCGTCATGTCATAGGAGTAGCGCGTGTTATAAATCCCGTGGCTGAAAAACTCCCATCCGCGGGCCACTCCATCTGCAACCACTTCGGGGTGATGCTGGCACAAAGCCACCGACAGGCTGACCGATCCGGGAAAGCCGTGACGGCTCATCACATCGGCCATGCGCCAATGGCTAACACGGTTGGAATGGTCGCGGTGCGAATAGCCGACAACGCTGGGGGCAGGATGCGGCCACGGATTGCGTTTGGGATGGATCGGCGGGTCAATCTCGTAATATTCCAGATTGGGCGCGACCCACACTGCGCATGTTTTTCCTTCCGGCCAGACAATCTTCTTACGCCCGCGATAGGGCACGTAATCATAAAGACCGGGGTCGGCTGAATTCTGTTGCATAAGCTTAGCGGGCCTCCAGCCAATCAATCACAGCCTGCACAGGTTCGACATCGGCATATTTGAGCTGAAGGTCGGTCAAATTGGCAAAGTGATAGCTTTCATGCTTATCCGCGCAGGTCTCAATCGGCACAATCGTCCGGTATCCATGGCTGAGGCTATCGACCGCCGTTGCCCGCACGCATCCACTGGTCGAGCCGCCAGTGACAACAACCGTATCGACCTTGTGAAAGGTAAGATAGCTCGCCAGCGGCGTTTCGAAAAACACGCTCGGCATGCGTTTGGTGAATTGCAGGTCGTTGCCGTCAATTTCGCAGCGCGGGTCGAATGTGTGCCGTTCGCTGTCATATTTGATGTTCTGTAGACTGTCCTCAGTATCGGTCCGCGTGCCCCAAACGCCAGCATCCGCAGCGTCGTCTTTATAGGCAACACGGCTCCAAATCACTGGCATCCCGCGCTCTCGCGCCATGCGGCTAATCGTATTGATATATTCAATTTGGCGCGGGTCAGTTTCATAGGCAGTTTTGAACAAATCGGTACGCGTATAGGCTTGTTGCACATCGACATTCACAATTGCCAATCGCTCGCCAAAGCCAAATTTCTTGCGCGCTGGATTGGCCATTACGCCTTCAAATAGCGCACGCGCAGTTGCTCCATCCTCGACCATTTTTGTGCCAATGAGCTCTGTCAATTTTAAGCCTTTCGATTCTGCTTTGACGTGGACAATAAACTTGCGTAATTGGTTGTCGAGCAAAATTTGTCCGGACAACTTTGGCAGGTCACTTTGAACGATACTATCACAAGGCACATGTTGACCATCCCCGCAACTGGCAGGAAGGTACATTACCGCCGCTGCGGGACAGGTCCGATGCTGCTGATGGTGCATCAAAGCCCGCGATCCTCTGCGGAATATGCCGAGCTTATGCTCAAATGGGGCAAACATTTCACCTGTGTCGCGCCAGACTCTCCGGGGTTCGGTCAATCGGACGCTCTGCCGCTGATTGATGGTCGCAAAGCTGAGATAAATGATTTTGCCGATGCTTTGGCCGAATTTGTGTCAGCCTTGGGTGTTGCGCAATGCCCAGCCTATGGATTTCATTCAGGCGGCATCATTCTGGTCACTGCGGTCAAGCGCCATCCTGAAATGTTTAGCGCGCTTGCGATCGGCGGATATGCGATTTGGACCGAGGCGGAAATGAAGCTGTTCGGGGAAAGCTATTTGCCCGAATGGCACCCTAGCGATTATGGCGAGCATCTGACGTGGTTATGGAACCGGATGCTGGAGCAAAGCTGGTTCTTTCCGTGGTTTGATGTGCGCGATGAAACGCGATTAACAGTCGCTCATGCGGATGTTGCTCGGGTCAATCAGGCGGTGTCGGAAATGCTGGATGCTGGCAATGATTACCGCGCAGGCTATGGCGCGGTACTGCGCGCGCCCCGCGATATTCCTGAGGATGAAGGCGCCCCGCCATGTCTTATCACAGCCTATGATGGCGACCCCTTGCAGGCCCATATTGATCGGCTTGGCGCCATGCCGCCCAAGTGGCGCGCTGAAAAGGTGGCAACCCCGCAGGATCATCAAGACGCCAGTCTGGCTTTCTTGCAAGAGCATTGTGACGGTACGCCGTGCCCTGACTTGAGCGAGGATGCCAATGAAGGTTGGCTCCAGATAGGCGGCGGACTGATCCATTGGCGCGGCGATAAAGGCGCAAATAGGCTGACTTTGCACGGTCCGGCTTCGCAAATGGATGAACCGGCCAACGGAACCCTCGCCATCGATGCGCCGGGTCACGGCTATTCCAGCACCTTTGACGATATGGCGCGGACAATTGAACAAGCCGCCCAAATGCTCGGCGCTAAGGAAATAGACTGGCCTGAAGCACCCCAAGGGCAGCCCAATCAGCTTTACCCTGACCTCACCCCTGACCGTTTCGGCAGCCATTTAACCCGCGCGTGGAGCGCAGCGCGCGCGCAGGCGATGTTCGGTCCTTGGTATGAGGCTAATTATGCTCATTTGATCCCGGTCAAAGCCGAAAACCTTACCCCCGCCAATATAGCTAAGCGCGCCTATGCGCGGCTGCGCGCTGGCGTTGCCGCCAAACAGTTTCACAATCTCCTATTACAAAGGAACAACAACTTATGATCGATATTGCAAAAGAAATGCCTTTGCTGGCCCGTCATGAGGGTGTCTGGGACGGGGTCTACACCTATTTCAATGCTGCCAATGAAAAGGTGGATGAGCATGCCAGCCGCTTATTGTGCCGCATGCCCGACACAGGCGATATTCCTTATCACCAAACCAATCACTATCGCTGGGCTGATGGGAAAACCGAGATCCGCGAATTCCCGGCTGAATATCGCGATGGCCGCATCTGGTGGGACAATGACCTCATCCAAGGCTGGGCAGCAGAGGTTCCGCTCGATGAATATAACCGCACAATGATGCTTTATTGGCAGCGGACTGGTGATCCATCGCTATACCTTTATGAGCAAATCCAGCTCTCCGACGATGGACAAAATCGTTGCCGGACATGGCACTGGATCCGCAATGGAGCATTGGAAACACGCACTGCTATTCAAGAAACATTCGTGACCAAAGATTGGCGTAAAGTGGATGCCGAAATGACGGCAGCAGCCGAGCAAGGCACCGTCATCGAATTTGGAGGCGGCCCCGGTTTCGGCGGATAGGCAATGCTTTGCTAGGCCCCCTTTTATGAACCATACGCTATTCGACAAGATATGGGATGCACATCAGGTGGCACAAACTGCCACTGGGCGGCACCTGATCGCTATCGACCGCGTTTTTCTGCATGAACGCACCGGTGCTGCCGCGCTGAAACGCATGGCGGAAATGGGCCGCAAGGTTCTCGATCCGGCGCGGGTATTTGCAGTGATGGATCATATTGTTGACACGCGGATCGGACGCGGGGATTCCACACTGATGCAGGGCGGCGAGGCTTTCATTACAGAAACGCGTGCCGCCTGCCGCGATGCTGGGATCACTCTGTTCGATGTGAATGACCGCGATCAAGGTATCGTCCATGTTATCTCGCCAGAACTGGGTATTGTCTTGCCCGGTGTCACACTGGTTGCACCCGACAGCCACACTTGCACGCAAGGCGCATTTGGCGCGCTGGCATGGGGGATTGGCTCCAGCGAGGCTGAGCACGCAATGGTCACCGGTGTGCTGCGCTTGGAGAGGCCCAAAACCATGCGTGTGCGCTTTGAAGGAGCGTTAAGCGCAGGCGTAACAGCCAAGGATATGGCGCTGCATCTGATTGCCACTCACAGCGCAGGCGGAGGAGCCGGTCATGCGGTGGAATTTGCAGGCGATGCGGTTACGGCGCTGGACATGGAAGGGCGCATGACCCTGTGCAATATGGCAACCGAGTTTGGAGCGATGGCGGGCTTTATCGCCCCTGATGCAAAAGCATTCGATTGGCTGGCGGGCAAACGTTATGCGCCGGCCAATTTTGATGCGCCGTATTGGGCAAATTTGCATAGCGATGAAGGTGCCATTTTCGATGCAGAGATCACCATTGATGCAAGCGCAATCGCGCCCATGGTGAGCTGGGGGACAAGCCCCGAACAATCGCTTCCCATCCACGCGCAGGTTCCCGCTGGCCCGCAAAAAGTGCATGACTATATCGGTCTTGGCGAAGGCGCCGCCATTGCAGGCACACCAAT
>CALFEA010000186.1 GCA_937950385.1 uncultured Altererythrobacter sp.
AATCGCGCGCGCTTCCTTGGTGAGGCCAGCGCGTTCCTTGCGACTGGTGAGCGAGCCATTCAGCCGCTTGTTCATCACAAAACCGTCTTGCGCCAAGGCAATTGCGGGCGCGAATAAATCTGCCCAAGGTAGTTTGCCGTGGGCATCATGCGCTTTTGCCGCCAGTGCGATGTTGCCCGGTACGCCGACACTCAATCCTGAGGTAACGCGCAATTCACGGGGCAATCGCTCGCCCTTTTCGTCAAGAAAGCGCGCGCCAGTGGCGCTGGCGGGCGCGGTTTCGCGGCCATCATAGCTTGTGACATCGCCGAGACTATTGGCGTGCATCATAAAGCCGCCGCCGCCAATTCCGGAGGATTGCGGCTCTACTACGGTCAGCGCGAGCATGACCGCTATGGCCGCGTCTGTGGCGCTGCCGCCTTGTGCCAGTATTGCTTCGCCTGCAGCATTGGCGCGCGGATCGGCGCTGGATACGGCGCCTGTGCGTTCAACGGGTGCGGGCGCGCTCGCTACGGGAGCATTGTCATACGAGCATGCGGCCAGAGTGGTTGATATGGCAAGAGTAGCAAAGGTGCGTTTATTCATGGTCCGCAGTGCTATTCGCTTCCTACTGCCTCTGCAACAGTGGTGAAGCCCTCTTCGCGCATCAAACGGTCGAGGCCAGCCACGATTTTTGCGCCCAGCATCGGCCCTTCATAGACCATGGCGGAATATAGCTGCACCAGGCTCGCGCCTGCTTTGATCCGTTCCCAAGCATCCTGCGCTGTGCTGATCCCGCCGACCCCGACCAAGGGAATTGCTCCGCCGGTTGCAGCGCGAAAATCGCGCACACGTTGGGTTGCCAAATCGCGCAAGGGTGCCCCCGATAATCCGCCCGTTTCGCTCGCATGATGCGAGCGCAAAGTGGGCCGCGAAATGGTAGTGTTGGAAACGATGAGCGCGCCGAGCTTCTTATCCAACGCAATCCGCGCAATTGCATCAATATCGGCGGGCTCTAAGTCGGGAGCAACTTTTAAGAATATCGGTGGCGGATTGCCGCTGGCCACTTCGCTGCGCGCGGCGATTACTCCATCGAGCAGATCGGTGAGCGCGCTTTCATCCTGCAAAGCGCGCAGGCCCGGTGTATTGGGGCTGGAGATATTGACGGCAAGATAGCTGGCGAGCGGCGCCATAATCCGGGTCATTGTTGCATAATCGGCCGTGCGATCCGCTGCATCCTTATTCGCGCCCACATTGATGCCAACAATGCCGCCATTGCCTGCGCGTTTCTTGAGCCGCGCCAAGGCTGCATCTGCCCCGCCATTGTTGAAGCCCATACGGTTGATCACCGCGCGGTCTTCTACCAAGCGGAACAATCGCGGTTTGGGATTGCCCGCTTGCGGTAAAGGCGTAATCGAGCCGACCTCGGTAAAGCCAAACCCCATAACCAGCAGGGCATCGGGCACTTCTGCATCCTTGTCAAAGCCCGCTGCAACGCCGACCGGATTGGGGAAATGCAGCCCAGCAATTTCAGTCGCTAAAGCGCCGCTTTGCGGTGGTTTGCGCGCGGAGCCAGTGCGGGGCAAGGCTTTTAGACCGGCTAACGCAAGGCGGTGTCCGGTTTCGGGATCGAGCGCAAACAGCGCAGGTTTAATCAGATTGAAAAGCATATTTGCGCGCTATGGCAAACAGACGTGCGGCTGTCGACCAACGGTCAAAACTGCCTCCAAAAAACGGCAGTTTTGTATGTTTGCGACAGCGAGGGGTGCACAAAACGCATGGCTTGTCGTTTGCATACAATCCAAACCGCGGCGAATCACCTAATTCCCTTCTTGCGACCCGAAGGGCTCGGAGCAGCGATGTGAAGAGTTCCTCAACTTTCAAGGGCGGTTCTTAACGGGGCCGCCCTTTTTTTGTTGCACTTCGCGTCCAGTCGGGCTCAAATACCGACGAAGAGCGCAGCTTGAGGGTCGCAATGGTGGAAACAGGGGATACCCGGGCTAAGGCCGCGGGGCGTTTTGCGGGGCAGCCGTTTGAGCTGACGCCGCAATCGTTCTTCAATATCGACTATATTGCCCCGCCAGCCCGGGTTAGCGATTACGTCACCACCCTCTATCATTTCCGCTGCGACGAGGCGGTTATTCGCGACATTCAACCAGCGTCAGTGGGGCACTTGGCGATTTTCCCGCATGGTAAGGGCGAAATGCAATTTCGCGATGGCCGCGTTGATCCCAGCCATGAGACAAATTTGCTCACGCCTTTTTCGGTGGCGGCGCCCTTTGTTGTCCAAGGGCCCTTTCATGCGATTGGCGCAGTTCTGTCGCCCTATGGCTGGGCCGCGTTGACGGGTTTGGATGCATCACAATTCGGCAATCGCTTTGTCAAAGCATCGCAATGGCTTGACCCTGTGGTTGATGATTTGGGCGCTCAATTGTGCGCGCAATATCGCGCGGGCGATCTGTCGGGAGAGGATTGCGCGCTGGCTTTGGGTGATTTCATTGCCGACAATGCCAAAGCAGTGAACCCGCGCCATGCCGATTTGATTAAGCTAACCAATCAGTGGCTGGGATCATCACTCAACCCCGAATTTGAAGATCTGACCGCTAAGGCTGCCTATAGCGCCCGGCAAGTTCAGCGGCTGGTTGAACGCTATTTTGGCCTGCCGCCCACGGCTCTTGCGCGCAAATATCGCGCTCTGCGCGCAGCGGCGCTTATGTCCTTTCCGCAATTGACGCCCGAATTTGAAGCGGAGCTGGGTGAGGCCTTTTATGACCAATCCCATATGATCAAGGAATTGCGCGCTTTTGTTGGGCGCACGCCTGCGCGATTGTCTGATGATGAAGCGCCATTTTTGAGCGAAATGCTTGACCTCACCAATTTCCGCGAACTGGGTTAGAGCGCGGCAGATGAACCGTGATGATGCATCCAAGCAGGCTGAGCAAAATGCCAAGCGCGAACGCATCTTTACGTTTCTAACCGGGCCCGATTTTGTGCCCGATGAATGCATCAGATCGGCCTATCATTCCTATATTGGCGATGCGTTTGTCAGTGATACAATGCCAGCGGTTGGAGGGCAGTTTTGCCTTCGGACAGCGGGCCAATCCACTCTCCATTACCCAGATGGCACGACCACAGGGGCAAAGGCGCGTGAATGCTATTTTATCGCGCCCACGACCATGGCGAGCGAAGCCCATTTAAGCGGCCCGGGCGAGCTATTTGGATTGGGCCTGAGCGAGCTTGGCTGGGCAGAATTGACTGGGCTACGGGTGGATAAGGTTAAAAACACGATCATTCCAGCCGCGCAGATTTTTGGCGCGGATGCCGATGAATTTTCGCAAAGCATTTTGGACGATTTGCAAGCGGGCGCATTAACTCCGGCGCAAATTGCTACAGCAATGCAGGAGTTTTTGGCCGCGCGCCGCAAACCGCTCGATGATAAGCGCAAGCGATTGATCCAGGTCACACGGGCTTGGGCGACCGATACGATGCAGCCCAATGTGCAAGAATTGTATGACGCATTGCCGGTTTCCGCTCGTCAGGTGCAGCGCTTGGTCCAGCGGTATTTTGGCCAATCCCCGGTTCAAGTCGCCAAGAGAATGCGCGCGGCTTTCACTGCATCTGTGATGAGCCATGATGCCGTAACGGCGGAAACGGATGCGGAGATTGGCGAAAGCTATACTGATCAATCGCATCTGATCCGTGATGTGAAGAGGACCACGGGACGCACTCCTTCTAAGATTGGCAAAAAGTCGCAATCGCTGCTTTCCGACATTCTCAATCCCGACGGTTTCTTGCATGATGATGCGCATACGAAAAAGCTGCCGGGCGGCAAAAGCGCGTCTGAAACTGATGATTAAATCGGCGGATTAGGTGGCGGATTAGTTTTTGCCTTTGGGCGTTTTTGACCTATTACGCATCCCATATTCTTGCGCAGTTTTCGGCAATCAAAAGGTAATGATCATGCGTCTTTCCGCTCTTCCGCTTGTTTCTGTTTTGGCTCTTGCTGCGGCAAGCTGTGCTGCGCCTGAAAGCGCAAATGTCGCCAGTGCCTCTGCGCAGAGTGCACAGGCCGCGCCCGCCTTGCCCAAGCCAGTTCCAGCGCCCGCACCGACGATGTCGCAATTCTTTGAGCAATATGACGCAGCCCAACTCGCCATGTCACCTCAAGGCAAAGCCTATCGCGGTATTCGTGATGCGGATTACGGCAAATGGGGCGATTACACCGATGCTGGCGCAGTGGCGGATGAGCAATTGCTGCAAAACACGGCTCTAGAAATGCGCGGCATTTATGACCGCGTGCCAATGTCCGCCGATGATACGCTGTCATTCCGCCTGTTTAACGCGATGGCAGAGCGCAGCGCGCTGAGGCATGAATTCCGCAAGAATGTTTATCTGTTCAACCAAATGCGCGGAGCCCATAGCGGCCTGCCAGCGTTCTTGATCAATATTCATAAGGTTGAAAATGCCGATCATGCGATTGCATATGTAGAACGCATCAATGGGCTTGGCGCAGTGCTCGACACGCTCACCGCCGAGGCGAAAGACCGTGCAGCAAATGGCGTGATGCCGCCCAAATGGGTCTATCCTTATGTCATTTCCGACATTGAGAATTTGCTGAATGCAGGCGATGACAATGCTGTGCTGGAAGATTTCCGCAGCAAGGTCGATGCGCTTGATTTGGCCTCTGATGACAGCGAAGGCTTGAAGGAAGATGGGCTCAATGCGTGGAACCAATCAGCTGCGCCCGCTTATCAGCGCTTGCTTGCCGAGATGAAGCGCCAAGAAGCCATCGCGCCTACCGACGACGGTGTGTGGCGGCTGCCTGAAGGCGGGGCCTACTACAAAGCGCTGCTTGCCAACTACACCACCACCGATCTTACCGCTGATGAGATTCACAATATCGGCCTGCGCGAAGTTGAGCGCATTCACGGCGAAATGCGGCAGATTATGGCGCAGGTTGGCTTTGAAGGGACTTTGCAGGAATTCTTCCAATTTACCCGCAATGATGACCGTTTCTTCTACACCACGCGCGAGGAATATCTCGCCGATGCCAATGCGGTATTGCGCAAGATGGAAGCCAAATTGCCTGAATATTTTGGCCGTTTGCCCAAAGCGCCCATGGTGATCAAACCGGTCGAGGCATTCCGCGAGAAAAGCGCTGGCAAAGCATTTTATCAAAGCCCCGCGCCCGATGGTTCGCGCCCTGGCACTTATTATGTGAACCTCTATAATCTGCGCGATATGAGCAAGAATGAGCTTGAGGCTTTGGCCTATCATGAAGGCTCACCCGGCCATCATTTGCAGCGCGCATTGCAAACCGAAATGGGCGATCTGCCGCCTTTCCGCCGATTTGGCGGTGTTACGGCTTACACCGAGGGATGGGGGCTGTATTCAGAGGAATTGCCCAAGGAAATGGGCTTTTATACCGATCCTTATTCCGACTTTGGCCGGCTGGGTATGGAGCTATGGCGTGCTTGCCGTTTGGTTGTCGATACGGGCCTCCATGACAAACGCTGGAGCCGTGAAAAAGCGATTGGCTATCTCACCGAAAACACGCCCAATCCTGATGGCGACATTCGCAAGGCGATTGAGCGCTATATCGTCTATCCGGGCCAAGCGACCGCCTATATGATTGGCAAGCTGAAGATCATGGAATTGCGCACCAATGCCCGCGAAGAATTGGGTGAGAAATTCGATATTCGCGGCTTCCACGATACGGTTTTGGCCAGCGGGCCCGTTCCGCTTGATATTTTGGAAGAGAATATTGAAGCGTGGGTGGTGGCTGAGAAGAAATAGCAGCCTCATACCTCTCTGACCGCAAGCGCGAACGCGCGCCCGAGCCAAAGCGAGGATAGCCAAGTGAGTGGATACGAACGCCGGCGCTTGAGGCCACACAAGAAACGCTAACGACTCGCAACAAGGCTTTAGGCGTTGAAATGCGTTTCGTGCGCTCTTAGGTGAAATCGGAACGAATCAGTCTGATTTAGGTTTTGCTCTATGCGCTTGTCCAATTTAGCCGATTATGCCGTGGTCACCATGTGCCAAGCTGCGCGTCATTGCGGCGGCGGCAAAGTGTCGGCTGCAGAGCTCGCAAGTGAAAGCGGATTGCCCGCTCCCACGGTGCAAAAAGTCGTCAGCAAATTGACGAGCGCTGGCCTCTTGCGATCATCGCGCGGGGCAGGCGGCGGATTGCAATTGGCGCGTCCGGCTGCCGCTATCAGCCTTGCCGATATTGTCGAGGCCGTCGAAGGCCCGATCGCGCTCACCGCCTGTGTCGAAGGCGAGGATTGCGCAGTCCATGAAAAATGCAGCGTCAAACCCCATTGGCCAATCGTCAACAGCGCCCTTCGCGGCGCGCTGGCAGAAATCCCGCTCACGCGGCTCGCCCAAATCCCTCAAGTGAAAGAAGTAGCATGAGCCCAGAACTCGAAACCCAATCCCGCGAAATGATGGATCAGGATGCGCGCGATGCAGCGGATAAAGTCGCGGATTACGAGCATGGCTGGTCTGCGGATATCGACACGGAATTTGCCGAAAAGGGCCTCACCGAAGATACGGTGCGCTTTATCTCTGGCAAAAAGGATGAGCCGGAATGGATGCTCGATTGGCGGCTGAAAGCCTTCCGCATTTGGGAGACTTTGGAAGAGCCGGATTGGGCCAAAGTCGGCTATCCCAAGATCGACTATCAAAACGCTTATTATTACGCCGCGCCGACGAAAAAGGTGGAGCTGGATTCGCTTGATGATCTCGATCCGGCGATCAAGGAAGTGTATGACAAGCTCGGCATTCCCTTAGGCGAGCAAGAAGTGCTGGCAGGCGTCAAAGGCGCGAAGAAAATCGCCGTTGATGCTGTGTTTGATTCAGTCTCCGTCGCCACAACGTTCCGCGAGGAACTGAGCAAAGCGGGCGTGATCTTCCTCTCCATTTCAGAGGCAATCAAAGACCATCCAGAAATGGTCAAAAAATGGCTGGGCAAAATCGTGCCTACCCGCGACAATTACTTTGCGACGCTGAACAGCGCTGTGTTTTCCGATGGCACATTTGTCTACATTCCAGAAGGCGTGCGCTGCCCGATGGAACTGTCGACCTATTTCCGCATCAATGCTGAAAACACCGGCCAATTTGAGCGGACGCTCATCATTGCGGAAAAAGGCTCTTACGTCTCCTATCTCGAGGGCTGCACCGCGCCGATGCGCGATGAAAACCAGCTCCACGCCGCGGTCGTGGAATTGGTCGCGATGGAAGAAGCGGAGATCAAATATTCTACCGTCCAAAACTGGTATCCCGGCGATGCCGAGGGCAAGGGCGGGATCTACAATTTCGTGACCAAACGCGGCCTATGCCAAGGCGACCGTTCCAAAATCAGCTGGACGCAGGTCGAAACCGGCAGCGCGGTCACATGGAAATATCCAAGCTGCGTATTGAACGGCGAGGATAGCGTGGGCGAATTTTACTCCGTTGCTGTCACGAACAATTACCAGCAGGCCGACACTGGCACCAAGATGATCCATAATGGCAAAGGCTCGCGCTCCACCATTATCTCCAAGGGCATTTCGGCGGGCAAGTCGAACAACACCTATCGCGGTATGGTCCGCATCGGCCCGAATGCCGACAACGTCCGCAATTTCACACAGTGCGACAGCCTGCTTTTGGGCTCCACCTGCGGCGCGCACACCGTGCCTTATATCGAAGTGAAAAACCCCACCGCTCAACTTGAGCATGAGGCGACCACATCGAAAATCAGCGATGACCAGCTGTTTTACGCGATGCAGCGCGGCCTTGGCGAAGAAGAGGCCGTGGCCCTGATCGTCAATGGCTTTGCCAAAGATGTGCTGAAAGAACTGCCGATGGAATTTGCGGTGGAAGCGCAGAAATTGCTGGCGATCTCGCTTGAGGGGAGTGTGGGGTGATGCGAAAAACCATCTTTGCATCTATCGGCGCTGCCGCAATAATGTTGGGGGCAGGCACCGCCAATGCCCGCGATTTCAAAGGCTACACATCGACTGAGCCGCTGTTATATCTCTATGCCGCATGTGTGTTCGAGAAGAACGATGGCACAAGCGAAGATCAAATTGCGCGGTGCGCAGCGGTCAAAGAAACTGCCCTGGAGACAGTACCTCAAATCATAGCATTGTTCCATGTGCGCAATCGCTCAGGTGTGCAGCGCGAATTTGAAAAGGGACTCGATGAGATTGAAAGGGATGCTGAGCAGATCAGGCTGAAATCCAAGCCTGTTCCCGCTAGCATTGTCAAATACCTTCGCTGCATGGGACAGAATGTTATAGCGCAACCCGAGTACATGAGCGGTGACGCGGTAAGCTACATTGGGATCGAGGACCAATGTGCTGCAATCAGTGTCATCGCTGCCGAGGAGACCGTTTCTGATCGTGAATTTGATACGATAGATGCACTGTATCGCCGATTTCAACGCTTTGGCCGTTTGACCTATCCGGTGAGTTCATCCTCGCAAGCTTTACGCACTCCCAGAGGGTTTAGGGGCCCTGAAAGCCAGCGACGTTCATTCAACCGATTGCCTCCAGTCAGGCGGTACGATCGAAGCTTTCTTAATTTGAGCGTTATCAAAAAAGTAAAACCAGCCGATGAACAGCAATAAGCTCATGCCATTCATCAACGCATCCCACTTGCGCCTACAGGCTAGCACCCCCTCGTGAGCCTCACCTACGAAGTCGCCGTCCCGCAAGGGAAATGGCCCAGCTTTGCGGCGATGAACGCTGCGCTGGCCGCGCGCGACTACCCCTTGGCTGTATTGTGTCAGGGCGATCAAAAGCCTGACGATCCGATGCAGGAATTTGACGGCTTCCTAAG
>CALFEA010000187.1 GCA_937950385.1 uncultured Altererythrobacter sp.
CGGTTGTAGCGTTCAGCTCCGCGCGCAATCGGTATGCCAATAAAGGTGTAGAGCACGGCGAAAGCAGGCCCGCCCAGCATACCCATTTGCCAATCTTCTAATCCAAAAGTGAGCTTAATTGGCTCGGTCAGGATGTTGATGATCGTCCGGTCGATAAAATTGAAAATATAGACGACCAGCAATGCGCTTAAGACATAAGCGCGGTAGCCGGGCGTTCCGAAACCTTCAGATGCAGGAGCCGATTGTGTTGGTGCATCCATCGTCGCTTCGGCCATCAATTTCTCCCAAAATCGTTTCCCAATGCCGCTCTAATTGGTTTTAGCCCCGGCACCAGTCTATTTGCTGTTATGGGGAATACCCTCTGCGCATTTGAACCTGAGGTAAAGCCCAATAATGCTGAGTGTGGATTTTGGCGCGGAAGGACACGAACTTCTGGATTGTTTTCATTCGCCGAAACCGTTGCAAGATAGCTTCTTTTTCATCGGAACGGTAAGTGCGAATCCTCGATCCGGTTGTCCTTCCACCTTCTCAAATATCTCGTGGAGTTGCCATTTCTTATGCCTCAAGCCTCGCAGCGAAAGCAAGAAACAGACGCACATCATTACGACCAAGCGGTTATTCTCCGGTGAGGAGTGAAATAGCGGAACCGATAGGCTGGTTTCTTGGATCTGGGCATCACCTAGCCCTGGCTAACCAGCTTCAATTTTCAGTTAGGTGCATTTGCTTTGAAAGCGCCCTTTAACTTGCTCGTACCCGGCGCATCGCCTGCAATTTGATTTGCGGCGAAATATAATCAGGTCGAACTTCCTCCACGCGGGCAAGGTCGGTCGAAAGGTACTTCATATTGCTATCAGCAAATACGGTTGCGATTGCCTTGCCGTCGGCTTTTTGCGCAGCCAGCTTAACTGCCGCAATCAAATTGGCCCCGCTTGATATCCCTACGCCAAGACCAAACTGCTGGCAAAATCGCTGAGCCATCAAAATCGCATCACCATCGTGTACATTGATAATGCTGCCGATCTGGTCAAGCTTGACAATTTCGGGGATGAACTCGTCTGAAACGCCCTGGATACGGTGTGCACCCACCTTGTGCCCTGTGCTGAGAGTTGGAGATTCAGCTGGCTCGACAGGATGTGCGGTGATGCCTGTATCTTTCTCTTGCAAATATCGGCCGACGCCCATCACGGTCCCGCCAGTACCAACGCCTGCGACGAACCCGCCCAATGTTCCGCCATCCATACAAACTTGTTTCCAAATTTCAGGCGCAGTGCCCTTATAATGCGCACAGCAATTGTCTTCGTTGGAAAATTGGCGAGTGAGAAAAGCGCCTTCTTCGCGGCCCATCTCTTCTGCCAAGGCAATCGAGCCAAGAAAACCACCCTCTTCCTTTGAAACAAGCCGCAATCTTGCTCCATAACTAAGGATTAAAGCGCGCCGTTCTGCGCTCATCCAATCGGGCATGAAGATTGTAACGGGATGCCCCAATGCTCGCCCCATTGCAGCAATCGCGATGCCAGCATTTCCGCTGGTCGCCTCGGCAATTGGTTGACCTTCAACCAAAGCGCCAGATTTGCGCGCGTTCCGCAGAATAGATAGCGCCATCCGGTCTTTGATACTTCCTGAGTAGCTGAACATTTCTGCCTTGGCATAGACGACTATCGGAGCGGTCTCATATTCAAGGTCAATTCTCAGCAATGGAGTGTTTCCGACAAGATCAGAGATCGCGTCGCATTCTAGGCTGGCACATTCTTTTTTTTGCCGCTCGGTATCGAGGTCGCGGGATACAGTATTTAGCATTGATTTCTCCATTTACGGAATTATCCCGCGCTGGAACCGGCATTTCATCGCTATTTTTGCTTCATTGGAGCCATATTTTGTGATAATATTCTAAAAATGGCAAGTATATCAGAAATTCTTGATCAGAATGATCGCCACATCCTCAAGCTTTTGCAGCAAGATGCTACCCAGTCGTTGGAAAAGCTGGCAGAAGCGCTCTCGCTCTCCACCAATGCTTGCTGGCGCAGGGTTAAGCGCATGGAGGCTAATGGGGTAATCGAGCGGCGAGTGGCGCTTGTCTCACCTGAAGCCGTAGGGCTTAACATTACAGTCTTTGTATCGGTGAAAACCGATGATCACAGTGCGGAATGGCTCGAGAACTTTGCTTGTGCCACAGCCTCCATTGCCGAAGTGGTGGAATTTTATCGCATGGCAGGCGACATCGACTATCTGCTCAAGCTTATGGTCCGTGATGTTGCGGATTACGACCGCGTCTACAAAAAGCTCATCAACGCAGCCACGTTAAGCGATGTATCCGCAAGCTTCGCCATGGAGCGGATCAAATACGAAACCGCACTCCCGATTTAATATTTGTCCGGACAACTCTTTTCAACTCCGGAATTTGCGCTTAGCATTCGGGATATGACTAAACGCAATTGGTTGATCCCCGCCGTCACGCTTGGCTTTGCCGCCTCATTTGCCTCGCCGTTGGCCGCAGGCAATAATCTGCCTGCAGGCATATGGACCAATACAGAAGACGTGTATTTCGCAGAAGAAGAGGGACGCGAGCGCGCCGATTGGATTGGTATTGAGGTTCGCGAAGACAACCAATGGCGAACAATTGATGCGTTCAAAGCTCCGCTAAGCGATTGGTCGGATACCGACATTCCCAACCTATCGAGAATTGCCGAAAATGGGTGGCGGATCGGCCAAAGCGAATTGCGCCGGGCTCGGGATTTTTATTGCTGGGTTTCTATTCGTAAGCACGCACCAAAATCCAATGGAAACGAGGATTGGACTTTCCAACGCAATATCCATAATTTTGATCAGGGGGGCCGTATTCTGGTACCAGGCAATAACGAGGCGCCTGATGTCACAATTCGGCTCCGCAATGTAACATGGGCGAAGGGCAGTCGGAACAAACCGGCGCTGGTCCTCTATGTGCACAAAGAAGACCCGGTGCGGGCCGTCAGCTATAGCTGGGCATCACCCGGCTCTACCATGGTCGGCGTCAATTTGCGCTGGATACAAGTTAGTTGTAGCCGTTCCGCCAGCGAGACCAAAGGCCCAGGCGAGCCAATGGATGTTGATCGCAACGCCAAACTAGCGGATGCTGGCGAGAAATGGCGCCAAACCTATCAAGCAGGCGATTGGGACGCTTTGCGCACATTATATGCCGATGATGCGGTTCTTATGACGCAGGGGTCTGAAAAGCTGATAGGAGCCGATTCCATCGTCAGCTTTTTGCAAAGACTGCCCAATGCAGGCGCGAACGCAGAATTTCAATTTGAAAATGAAGAGGTCATAACACGTGGCGATTTGGGCTTCGTAACGGCCAAATATCGCATGATAATCACTTTTCCCGGTGTGACACAAAAAACTATTGTAGCTGGCCGCTCTTTTCTTGTTTACCAATGGGTTGATGGCGAATGGTTGCTGTGGCGGGACATTGATAATTTGGCACCGGACGCCACATCTAAGGACTTCCAATGACCCGTATTGCGCCAATGTCAGTTGAGGATTTGCCGGCGGAAACGCGCAGAAACCTCGCCTATGCTGAAGAATTAATGGGGTTCACCCCCAATGATGTGCTGACAATGGCGCATTGGCCCGAATTGCTTAACGCGATGGAGCAATTGGTGGCGGTGATTTATAAGCCTGGCGCATTGGACCCAGTACTCAAACGCATGATCGCAACCATTACCAGCGGTGCTTCTGGCTGCCGTTATTGCCAGGCCCACACAGCGCATGGCGCGGTCAAAATGGCGGGCGCCGATGCCGAAAAAGTGGCGCAAGTATGGGAATATCAATCCAGTCCGCTGTTTAGCGATGAGGAGCGCGCCGCATTGGATTTGGCGTTGGCAGCAGGAACACAGCCCAATGCCGCAACCGATGCGCACTTCCGCGCTCTAGAGGAGTATTTTTCGCGCGAGCAGATCATGGAAATGATGGGCGTAATTAGCTTGTTCGGATTTCTCAACCGATGGAATGACACCTTGGCAACAACGCTTGAGGATGCGCCGATGGAATTCGCAAGCAGCACCTATTCAAGCGATGTTTGGGAAGCCGGACGGCACAGAAGCGACGAAAGCCGATAATAAGGCCTATTTCCAAGCGGCTCCGCCAACCCAATCGCCCGCCACACCAAGGAATTGATCGACTTTAATAGATTGCCACACGCCTGCCGAGAAATAAGGGTCAGCTTCAAGGGTTTCGCGCGCCTGAGTTTCATTCTCTGCCTTGACCACCAAGAGCGATCCAACCGTTTCATCGTTCTGTTTCAGCGGTCCAGCCACAGCAATTTTATCAATAGCTGTTTCTATATGCGCTAAATGCGCTGCCAGAAATTTCTCGCGCAAGGCCGCGCCATTTTCGCCGTCGCGGCAGTAAAATGCATAAAGTGTCATTCGTTCACCTCAACCAATTCGAGCAATTCACCGCCCAATCCGATTGTCGTAGCAGCGCGCCGACCCTCATACAATGCGCCCTCCCGAACCGTGGGCGCAGCGATCCAATCCGCATTGCAAGCGTCCAAATCGCGCACACCCAAAGTAACTAGGGCATTACCAGGCGGTAACATTCCTGCATGGCGCGCGCGGACCGTCGCTTCTGCCGGATAGTCATCCACCTCAACAATAGGCATGCGTCCGCCCTGCACCATGCTAATGATGGTTTGCGTATCGGCGGGAAGACCAAAAGCATCGTTGATCATTGAATAGGGAAGCGTGTAATCCTCACCTGGTTCAAGCCCGATCGCATCCCGGTACCAGGCAAGGCTTGCTGGCCGATAAGGGGTCGCCAACACGACAATAAAGATCCGGTCCACAGGGGCATGCGCGCGGGGTAAATCGGTCAGTGGCAGATCGCCCAAAACCTCGTTCAGATAAACCATCTCCTGCCCTGTTCCTAGCACTTGCATCGGGATGAATGCAGGCTCGATATTCTCCAGCTTTTTAGGCGGGCCAACTATGGTGAAGCCGGCATCCTCAACCACTTTGGGCCAATGCCATACATCTTCAACCGTGCATTCAAATGCGGCCCAGCCATAGGTGGTAGTGGGCTTGAAATCGGGGTGGTCGGCCTGCTCAACCAGCCGCATCCAACATGGTTCGCCGCTTTTTGGCCGAAGCGCTGCATAACGCGAGCCGGCATTGGCTGGACATCCCCAGCTGCTCGCAAGATCGGCAGACAATTCACTTTGTTCAGCCACCTCCAGCTGCAAACAATCGCGATAGCCGCTCAGGGCCGCTTCAAGGTTAGGAACGGTCGATAGTCCGCCCAAGATGGTTCCGTGTGCAATGGTCATGGTTTAAAACTCTCACCCAAAGTTTGGAGTACGTTTTTCAACAAAGGCCTTGGTGCCCTCGGCAAAGTCTGCGCCAGTAAACGCCTCTGCAAATATGCGTAATGTGTCGGCATTGTCGGCCTCTTGCCCGTCTAAGACGCGCTGAACAAACCGCTTGGTCTCGCGCACGGAATGGGGGCTAGCAGCCGTAATCGCATCGGCCAGATCATCGGGGCTTTCGGCGACAAACTCCACCAAGCCGATCCGCAAAGCTTCCGCTGCATCAATAAGACTTCCGGTATAAAGGATACGCTTTGCCTGCCCCGGACCAACCAGATCTGTCAGCAGTTTCACATCATGCAGCGGGTAGACGAGGCCTAATTTTGCAGGCGTGATTCCGAACCGCGCATTGGGCGTTGCGACCCGCAAATCGCATGCCAGCGCGATGCCGCAACCGCCGCCGACACAGTCTCCTTCAACAAAAGCAATAGTAGGCAGACGGTGACGGGCGAGTTCATGCTGGACTCGGTTGATGGCTGCTTGATTGGCGCTGCGCCAATCGGCATCATCCTTATTCGCAAGCAGTTCTGTGATATCTGCGCCTGCGCAAAAAGCGCCCGGTTTAACGGAGCGCACGACCATCAATTTGAGATCAGCGTTGTTCGCCGTGCGTTCAAGCAATTCCAGCGTGGACTGCCACATAGCCATATTGAACGCATTGCGCTTGTCCGCTCGGTCAATCAGTAAATGCGCAACGCGGCCATCGATTTCTAACCTAACGGTCATGCTGGGTGATTGTCTTGAAAATGATCGGCAATCGCTTTGCGAGTAGTAACCCAGACATCTTCATGTTTGCGCACATGTTTAAAAAATTCCTCCAGCGCCCAAATGCGCCCCGGTCGGCCAATGATCCTAAGGTGCAGGCCTAAGCTCATCATTTTGGGATTGCCTTCTTCCCCTTCGGCATAGACTTGATCAAAATTCGCCTTTGCGTAGTCGAGCCATTGATGCGGGGTCAGCGCAGGATCAGTCCACATCTTCATGTCATTGTTGTCAAGCTGATAAGGCACAATGCACATCGGCTTGCCGGTGGTCTCACGATCCCAGAAAGGTAC
>CALFEA010000188.1 GCA_937950385.1 uncultured Altererythrobacter sp.
CTCGCCGGTATGATTGGCATTGCCTCTGCGCCCGACTTTACCACTTGGGGCCGCGGCGCTTCCGATAAGATCAAATTGGCGGCAGGCAAAACCGTTTATGATGACAATCCTTACGGACCAGAACCGACACCGATGCATGCCAAATTCTATGCCGATGGCGAGGCGAATAAGCGGCTGAAAGGCGACATTGCCATTCATTGCCCCGTCCACTTGCTCCACGGTCAAGGCGATGCTGATGTGCCGTGGGAGATCAGCATTAAATTGGCCCGCGCACTTCGTTCGGATGCGGTAAAGGTAACATTGATCAAAGACGGGGATCACCGCCTTTCGCGCGATGCGGACATTGCCCTGCTGAAGCAGACAGTGTGGACGCTCGCTCACCAGGCACTGGCCGATCAATTGCTGGATACCCCTTAATGCTCATTACCGCCGCTCTTGCCCTGATGCTCCAAGTCGGGCCCAATCCGTCTGCAGGGGCAACGCCTGATTATTCCGAGGAGATCCAGAACCGGCCTCCTCGCAATGGTGCCGCGCGTGACAATAAAGTTCTCGGCCCGCTTGAACCTGTCCCGCCGCATATTGCCAATTCCTGGCTGAAACGCTGTCTCGATCTGGTCGAAGTGGACCCGGCCCGCGCGCATGTGCAGGCGCAGCTGCGCGCCGGTGAGACAAAGGGTGATGACCAAGTTTTCGCGCAGCATTGTTTGGGGCTGGCGGCCACTCAGCTGAAGCGCTGGGACGAGGCGCAAGCTGCCTTTATTGCTGCGCGCGATGCCGCTCCAATGAATGATGCTCGCTTCCGCGCAAGGCTGGGCACGATGGCTGCAGGCGCAGCGATGGGAGGCGGGGATGCGCCCACCGCGCTGACTTTGCTGGGTATTGCAAGCGGCGATGCAGAGGCGGCAAATGCCACAGACTTGCAAGCCATTATCGCTGTGGATCAGGCCCGCACATTGGTGTCGCAAGGCCGCTTGCCCGAAGCAGAGCCTTATTTGATCCGCGCCCAAAACCTGCGTCCCGGCGATGTCGAGGCGCCGCTGCTGACGGCCACATTGCTGCGCCGGATGGAACGTTTTGACGAGGCACAAGCGCAAATAGAGGCGGCCTCCGCTTTGGCCCCGCTCAACCCTGCGGTTGGTTTGGAAGCAGGCTTAATCGCTGTTCTCAGCGGGCGCGAAGAGGCTGCGCGCATCAGTTGGCAGTCAGTGGTCGATACCAGCCCGCAAAGCCCGGCTGCCGTCACAGCAAAGGAATATTTGGCGCAATTGCCCGATACCGCTACAAGCGCTGAATGATTACCAAAACACCGCAATTGTCCGTCCTTGACCTTGTGCCAGTGCGCGAAGGTGGGACATTGCCTGAGGCTGATAAAGCGGCGACTGACCTAGCCCGCAAGGCTGAGGAGCAAGGCTACAATCGCTTTTGGGTCGCAGAACATCACGCCATGGAAGGCATTGGCGGCGCGGCAACATCTGTGGTTCTCGCTCATATTGGCAATGCCACGCGCTCCATCCGCATAGGCTCTGGCGGCATCATGTTGCCCAATCACAACCCCTTCGTGATTGCTGAACAATTCGGCACTTTGGAGGCCTTGTTCGGCCCGCGCATTGATCTGGGACTGGGCCGAGCGCCCGGTGCAGATGGACGCATTCAACAGGCTTTTCGCAAGAATTTGCATCAGGCAGCGGAACACTTCCCGCAAGATGTGATGGAGCTTCGCGCATTGCTATCGGGCGAACCCAAACTGCCAATCGCAGCCACGCCGGGGCTGGGTGCGAGTATTGAAATGTGGATGCTAGGCTCCAGCCTGTTCGGCGCGCAATTGGCCGCAAAATTGGGACTGCCCTATGCTTTCGCTGCACATTTCGCGCCCGATCATTTGGACGCTGCACTAGCGTTATATCGCCGCGATTTTCAGCCCAGCGACAGTCTTGAAAAACCGCATGTGATGGTCGCGATGAATGTGATTGCCGCTGAAACAGATGCAGCCGCGCGCACCATCGCATCCAGCCAGCAGCAAAGTTTTGTAAGATTGCGTAGCGGAAACCCGGGCAAATTGCCGCCTCCGATTGAGAATTATACCGATACACTGCCCGCGCCCGCGCGCGCCATGCTCGACCATCTGGGCCAAGCCGCTGCTATCGGTGATGCGAAAACCGTAGCCCAGGCAATTGCGGAATTTGTCGCAAGAACCGGGGCCGATGAAATCATTGTATCAGGCTCAACTTACGATCCTGAAGACCGTTTACGCTCACTCGAGATGACACGCGATGCACTGAAGGAGGCAAGCAAGGTCGCCGCATAAATGCGCGCTGCCACGCCGCTCATACGTAGCTGCGCATTGACCCGCAGTTGAGGCTTGACCCGCTACAACCTATCAGCGCATTATTGCGTTACTTGCGAATAATAATATTACGCGCGAAAACGGGAATACGCGCGCGCCAAAAGGCGACATAGGAGCAGCGATGATGGTGTCTAAAACCTCGGCCAATGACTCTCACCTAGGGGCGCTTTTGCGGCATTTGAAGGGCGCTTTGCTGCCCGGTGACACGCCCTTTGCCGCCAAGGATTTGGATGCCGCGGCGCGCTTTATATTGGACGCTGCCAGCAACCGCACGAAAGACCGCTCCACCCTTATGATCGAAAGCGCTGGCGATGCTCGCCGGATGCTCCGCATTGCGATTATCAATGATGATATGCCGTTTTTGGTGGATTCGATTGCGGCCACGATTGCCGCGCAGGGCCTTTCCATCGAACGTTTGGTTCACCCCATTGTGCCGGTGGAACGCGATGCCAAGGGCGCGCTGACCACCTTGCATAATAAGCCCGCCAAATCGGCAAAACCGCTTGGCAGTGCTACCCGCGAATCCATAATCTATATTGAGACAGAACGCGTCGATGCGCGCCAACGCCGCGAGCTTGAGCGTCATTTAAAGGTCACTTTGGGCGATGTGCGCGCTGCTGTAAAAGATTGGCCCAAAGTGCAAGCGGCCATGGCCAAAGATGCGGGCCTGCTTGCCGATCAAGAAAACGCAGCACTGCTCAATTGGTTCAATGGCGGCATGCTGACCCAACTGGGCCATTTGATCCGCGAACGCGGCGGCAAAACGGTGAAGCCTTGCGGGATTTGCCGCAAGAGCTCGCGCAGCCTACTGGCCGATGCTTCTTATGACCGCGCGTTTGAATGGTTTGAGGATAACACAACGCGCGAACTCCTGATCGTCAAAGCCAACCGCATTGCCAATGTGCATAGGCGCGTGCCGCTCGACTTATTTATCATTCCGATCCGTGCAGCGAAAGGCGATAAGATTGAGGCGCTATCGGTTCATGCAGGCGTATGGACCAGCGCGGCGCTCGCCAGCCCCCCTGCCCAATTGCCGGTGCTGCATGTTCATTCCAAACAGATCGCGCAGGATCTGGGATTTGAGGCCAGCGGCCACGCCGGCAAAGCCTTGGTCCATGCTCTCACCGCGATCCCGCATGATTTGCTGCTCGGCTTAGAGCGCAAGGATATTGCCCGCCTTGCCACGACAATGATGGGCCTCGTTGATCGCCCTCGCCCACGCATCGCCATCGCAGCAGCTCCGCTGAAACGGCATTTATTTGCATTCGTTTGGTTGCCGCGCGATTTGCTGTCCACTCAAGTGCGTCAAGATATTGAGACTATGCTGGTCACATCGGCTGGCGCACAAATGCTTGATTGGAGCCTTGAGGTTGAAGGCGGCAATCTGGCTATGCTGCGCTTTGTGCTCGACATCCGCCAATCCGGCGAACTGCCAAACAGCGCCAATTTAGAAGCGCAATTGCTCGATCTTCTGCGCGGCTGGAACGAGGGTGTTGAACGCGCTCTTACTAAGACTGAGGATGCCTCGCGCGCGGCTGCATTGGCAGCGCGATATGCCGATGCCTTCCCGCCCAGCTACCGTGCGACTTATGCGCCAAAAGATGCCGCAATCGACATTCGGCGACTGCGATCTCTGGCCACAG
>CALFEA010000189.1 GCA_937950385.1 uncultured Altererythrobacter sp.
TACAGGTGCGCCTGGGTGGGTGCATGAGCACAGTTTCGGCGAATATCGCTCCGTATTGCTTGATGGCGATGAAGTGCTGGCGGCTCGGCTCAATTGGTTCAGCCACATTTGCGTAGGCACCATTGCAACCGCAAAAGTTCTGAAACGGTCCAAGGGAGCAAAAAACGCTCTTTGCGTGACGCGCCTTCCGCGAGCTGGCTATGAAGTGGATGTCTCCGATCTGCCGCTTGACGCCAGCGAAGGCAGCGAGGTTCGGATAATGATCCACCGCGAGCCAATGGCTGAACGCGGCCGATATAAACGCGCGAAAGGGCGCTATTTCGGCGACCATCCAGATACGGAGGCATTTGCGCCGATGAATGATCTCATCCGGGGCGAAGAGGTTCGGCGGCTGCCTGCTGGTGTATGGGAAGAAATATGGTCACTGGCAGCAGACGGAGAGCTTGCATTTGCGGGCGGCAATTTGGTCATCACTCCTACGCCTGCGATGACATTGATCGACATCGATGGAAACGGCTCCGCGCGTGATTTGTCGCTCTTAGCCGTGCCTGCCATTGCCAAGGCCCTTCGCTATATGGATTTGGGCGGGAACATCGGGATTGATTTTCCGACAATTGCGGCAAAGGCTGATCGAAAAGCTGTGGATGCCGCATTGGATGCAGCCCTGTCGGATTGGCCGCATGAACGCACGGCGATGAACGGTTTTGGCTTTGTTCAAATTATTGCGCGGCTGCAATTGCCCTCTTTGCTCCACCGTTTGGAATATGCGCGCAGCTCTTCCTGCGCGCGTTATCTGATGCGTCAAGCGGAAAGGCTGGAGGGGACAGGGCGATGCCTGCTTCTCACTTGCCATCCTGAGGTTGAAACCGCGATCCAAGAGAGCTGGACAATCGAACTGCGTGAAAAATCGGGCAAAGAGGTGCGGATTGAAACCGATGCCGCTCTTGCACTGGAAGCCGGCTTTGCGCAGTTAGTGGAATTATGACTACCAAAACACGCAAATGCCCGATCTGTAAAAAGCCTCGTAGCGAGGAGCACACCCCCTTTTGTAGCATCCGCTGCAAGGACCGTGATTTGGCCCAATGGTTCGGTGATGGCTACGCTGTACCGGGGCGCCCAGCCGATCCAGAAGAGATTGCGCGCGAGGAATGGGAGCAGCGTTCGTAACGAACAGCTGAAAACTCGCCGATTTCCTCTTGCCATTCCCGCGCGCCTTCGCCATAGCGCGCCCTTCATTTGCTCGCCATCGCATAAAACTGCGGTGCCGCTGAAGCGAATGCCCGGGTAGCTCAGGGGTAGAGCAGCGGATTGAAAATCCGCGTGTCGGTGGTTCAAATCCGCCCCCGGGCACCACGCTTAGCGCAGTGCCAGAACATTCTCGCCTGACCTTATCAAAGGATCGTCTATGTCGCGTCGTCGCCAGATTTACGAAGGCAAGGCCAAGATCCTTTACGAGGGTCCAGAGCCGGGCACGATCATTCAATATTTCAAAGATGACGCCACCGCCTTTAACGCGGAGAAAAAGGGCACCATCAACGGCAAAGGTGTGATCAACAATCGGATTTCCGAGCATGTGTTCACGCGCCTTGCCCATATTGGCATCCCTACCCATTTCATTCGTCGCCTCAACATGCGCGAGCAATTGGTGCGTCAGGTTGAAATTGTTCCCATCGAAGTGGTTGTGCGCAATGTCGCAGCGGGATCGATCTGCAAGCGGCTTGGCCTAGAAGAAGGCGTGCAACTGCCTCACACGCTGATCGAATATTATTATAAAGACGATGCGCTTGGTGATCCTTTGATCTCAGAGGAGCACATCGCTTGCTTCAATTGGGCGAGCCAAGAAGAGATGCAAGACATTGCTGCAATGGCGATCCGCGTGAATGATTTCATGTGCGGATTGTTTGCAGCGATTGATATTCGCCTTGTCGATTTCAAGTTAGAATTCGGCCGCATTTTCGATGGCGATTTCAGCCGCGTAATTCTGGCCGATGAAATCAGCCCAGATGGATGCCGCCTGTGGGACATGAACTCAGGCGAAAAGCTAGATAAGGACCGTTTCCGCAAAGATCTCGGCGGGGAAGAGGAGGCCTATCAAGAGGTCGCGCGGCGGCTCGGCCTTCTGCAAAATGATGAGAACAGCCCGGGCGAAGTTCTGGATCTATCCAGCCACCGCACCCGTCTGCGCGGATCACCGCCCATCAAGAAGTAAACACACGGTTCAATCAGCTTTGACTGGGTCCGTTTCGCTAACAACCGCATCGATAGGCTCATTGCCCTCGCCTTGTTCAATCATCGGCTTGGCTTGAGCAGCGCCTGATACGTGGTCCGCCTCATCGGCCAAATACCCCGCCTCAGCCATTGCCGACGCCTGCATCGCTTTTCGGTGAAGGAAAATGCGAATGGAGACGATGATCGTAGGCAGCAGCAAGAAAATAATACCAAGGATCATCAAGGTTATTGTCGTCAGCCCCGCCCGGTCTTTCATCAGCAAGTTAACCGGCTCCCATAAGAACCAAATCGACAGCACCCACAATAGCCCGCCAACATAAACACCCAGTCGTTCGTCAAGCACGAGACCAACTGCGGATTTATCACTTTCCCAAAAGCCGCGCTCATGGCCAAGGCCGGCTGTGTCACGCATCCGGTCAATCTCAACCTCGGCTGCGCTCAGCTCATTTTGCACTTTTTCAAGGTCGTGCTTCAAGCGTGCGCTTTCGCGCGCAGAAGTCGCAATCTCGCCCGAATGCGCCTTGGAACTGTGCCGCAATTCATCAAGCTCTGCCTCAAGAGCTGCGCGCTTAGCTTTTTCTTCAGCCAATTGCCGCCGCATTTCTGGATTGGCAGAGCCGATTACGCTCTCGAGCACTTCTTCGGCCAAAGGATCATTGCCATACCGTCCAAGCCATTGCCGCCATGACGCCACATCAGCTTCCTGCGCCTGCAGCCGCGCATATTCGGCCAAACCCGGGCGTCCGACAATCTTGCCAATTCTATCTAGCAAACGTTGCCATACTGCGTCGCCCGATTTTTCCGCCCCTTCTTCTAAGGGCTCTGTATGAATTGAGCGGAATTCGAGCG
Source organism: uncultured Altererythrobacter sp. (assembly GCA_937950385.1). Lineage (GTDB taxonomy): Bacteria > Pseudomonadota > Alphaproteobacteria > Sphingomonadales > Sphingomonadaceae > Erythrobacter. Next base: position 3,079 of record CALFEA010000189.1, read on the forward strand.
GGAGCGTGCATTCATCCAATTGTACAGCAACCAACTGGCCGCGGTCTGCGCCAGATCGGGCTTCATTGCGCACCCAATCAGATTCCACAGAATTGGTTGACCAGAGCACCATGACGCCCGTGGCAGCATCGATTTCCTGTTCGATTTTTCGGTCAAAATTATCGCCAGCATCAATCCCGGCGTCAAACCAGACATCAAGCTTTAGCGCCTCAAGCGCATCACGAATTTGAATGCAGCGCGGCCGGTCGGCCCGCGAATAACTGATAAATAGATCGGCCAATCGTAATCCCCCGCCGATAACTTCTCTTGGCCATCACACCCTAGGCCGCACTAAGCTGCCGAGCAAGAGCGCGATCTGCCGGTGCATCGCCGGATATATCGCAAATTCAGCCCCTTGTCAGCAACCCCAGCTTAGGGCAGCAGATTATTATGCGTATTTTTCTCAAAACCACTGCCGCTTTGGCCGCACTTGCCGCCGCCCCTCTCAAAGCTGAAGCACCGGTTGCGGAGGTCGTTCCGGAAGTCCCTGCGGAGAGGGCCAATACCGGCGAACAAATCTGGCCGTTTGAGGCAACTGACCTGCCCGTTGATCCATCCTACCGCCTCTATGTCATGCCCAATGGGATGAAAGTTGCTCTGCGCGAGAATGGAACGCCAGAGGGAACGGCTTTGGTCCGCTTGCATTTCGATTCTGGTTCGCTGGATGAAACCGATAGCGAACAAGGCCTTGCGCATTTTGTTGAGCATATGGCCTTCAATGGATCGACCAATGTGCCCGAAGGTGAGATGATCAAATTGCTGGAGCGCGAGGGGCTTGCCTTTGGCGCGGATACCAATGCCTCAACCGGCTTGGAAGCCACCACCTATATGCTCAACCTGCCGCGCAATGATGCCGATTTGCTCGACACGGTGCTCATGATCATGCGGGAAACTGCCAGCGAGCTGACGATTAGCGAAGAAGCGGTCGAACGCGAACGCGGGGTCATTTTGGCCGAACGCCGCGACCGCCGCAATTTTGCCTATCGCAATCTGGAAGATAGCTTAGAATTTGCAACACCAGGCGCGCGCTATGCAGACCGGCTGCCCATCGGCAAGCTCGACATTCTGGAAAATGCAACCGCTGAAGATCTACGCGGGTTTTACGAGCGCACCTATGTGCCTGCCAATGCGACATTGGTGATTGCCGGCGATTTCGCAGTCGAGGCAATGCAGCGGGCCGTGCGCAAGCATTTCGGCAGTTGGCAAAATGCGGCGTCTGCCCCGGCCGACCCTGTGACCGGCCCGATTGATATTGATCGCCGCGGCGAAACCGACATTTACACCGATCCCGCTCTGTCAGAGACGCTGCAAGTCTGGCGTTACGCTCCTTGGGTTGATCGGCCCGACAATAGCGCAAACCGGCAGGCCGCAATGCAGCGCAGCATCGGCTATGGCATTATCAATCGCCGGTTTGCAAAGCTTGCGCGCGGCGCAGATGCGCCTTTCCGCAGCGCTGGTTTTGGTGTCAGCAATGTGTTCGAAGATGCACGTCAAACGACACTGACAATCAACACCGCTGATGGCAAATGGGAAAGCGGGCTGACCGCAGCGACACTGGAATTGCGCAAAGCCATGGCGTTTGGTTTTTCCGAGGCCGAAGTCGCTGAACAAATCGCGCAGCGCCGCTCTAGCTTAGAAGCAGCGGCACGCGCAGCAGACACCCGCAGCAATGGCGCATTTGTCAGAGGCGCGCTTGCCTTAGTGTCCAATGATCGCATTCCCACAACGCCGCAATCCGCGCTTGAACGGTTCGAGGCCTATGCTGGCGAAATTACAGCGGAAAGCGCTTTGGCAGCGATTACCGAGGATGCGACCCCGCTTTACGATCCGCTGATCCGCTTTTCTGGCCGCATAGCGCCAGAAGGCGGCGCGCAATCATTGCGCAGCGCGTGGGACACTGTTCGGGCCATGCCGATCACTGAGCCTGAATTCGCCGAAGTGGCAGAATTCGGCTATACCGATTTTGGCCAACCGGGCGAAATCGTCTCCGACACGCGTGATGAGAAACTTGGTTTTCGCTATATTCGCTTTGCAAATAACTTGCGGCTTACACTGAAGCAGACAGATATCCGCGAAGATCAAATCCGGTTCCTTGTTGGAATTGATGGCGGACAATTGCTCGACACCAAGGACGATCCGCTCAAAACAGCTCTGGTTAGCACAATGTCAGCAGGCGGGCTTGGCAAGCACAGCCAAGACGAATTGGCGACGATCCTTGCTGGCAAGCGTGTATCGGCCTCTATCGGTACGGGCGCAGACCGGTTCAGATTGGGCGGGTCCACCATTCCGCAAGATTTAACGCTGCAATTGCAATTGCTGGCGGCTGCAATCACCGATCCGGGTTACCGCAAGGAAGGCGAGGAGCGCTACGGCCGCTCTATCGATAATTTCTTCGCCAATTTGGATGGCACTCCGGCCCGCGCTCTTGGCAATGCGCTGGGCGGGATTTTGTCGGATAATGACCCACGCTTTTCCCTGCAAAGCGAGGAAGCTTATGAAGCGCGCAGCTTCGCCAAGCTAAAAGAAGATATTGGTGATCGGTTGGCCAATGGAGCGATGGAAATTGCACTGGTTGGCGATCTCGATGAGGATGCCGCTATTGCTGCCGTTGCGAGCACTTTGGGCGCGTTGCCAACACGCGAAGCTGAGTTTCTACCGCGAACAGACGCCCGTCAGCGCAGTTTCACCGCCGACCGCAGTCAGCGGATCGTCAGGCACACTGGAGAGGCTGATCAAGCAGATGTGCGAATGATCTGGCCCACAACCGATGACAGTGATCTGGCCGAAAACCTGATGCTTAACCTGCTCGCCCGCGTGGTTAGGCTCAAGCTTCAAGAACAATTACGAGAGGATTTGGGCCAAGCTTATTCGCCTTCTGCAGGCTCATCCACATCGCGGATATATCCCGGCTACGGCACTTTCGGGCTGACGGCCTCCGTCGCTGTAGCAGAAGTCGAGCCGACCCGCGCAGCGATTGCCTCTATGCTTACCAATTTACTGGCCGAGCCACTGGATGAAGACACGTTGAACCGCGCGCGCCAACCGGCGTTGGAGGCCTATGACAATGCGCTCAAATCACTGGGCGGATGGATGGGTTTGGCTGACCGTGCTCAGAGTGAGCAAGACCGCCTCGGGCGTTTCTTTGCAGCACCCGACATTATCAAGAGCCAGACCGGGGAAGACATCCAAGCAGCCGCGAGGAAATACCTATCCGCAGATCAAGCGGTAGAAATCTTGGTTTTGCCAAAAGAAGCTGAACCGGATGAGGATAGCAATTCTCCCGCAGCGCCGCCCATTATGTGATCAGACGGATCATAGGTGGAAAGAGCGCTGCAGGTGATTGCACGCTGAGACGCGAACGTTATAGGATTGCGAAGCATTGCCACCAAAAGCAATGCGCGATGCAACGCGAAGGCAAAAAGCAATGAAAATACGTGTCCTTGTTCAGCTAAAGCCCGGTGTCCTCGACCCACAAGGGCGCGCGGTACACCATTCGCTCGAAGGCCTCGGCTTTGAAGGCGTCAATGAAGTGCGCATTGGCCGCACTATCGACCTTGATGTAGCCGATGGCACCAGCGATGCGGCTCTCGATGACATGTGTAAAAAGCTCCTCGCCAATATGGTGATCGAGGATTACGCCATCCAGAAATTGGATCAGGTGGAGCCAGCCTAATGGCATTTCGCGCAGCGGTTATCACATTCCCCGGATCAAACTGCGACCGGGATATGGCAGTGGCGATTGAGCAAGCATCTGGCACTGCCCCAATCCGCGTGTGGCATGGTGATGCAAGCCTGCCGGAAGGCCTCGACTTTATCGCTTTGCCCGGCGGCTTTTCCTATGGCGATTATTTGCGCTCTGGCGCGATGGCCGCGAACAGCCCGATCATGCAATCTGTTGTTGAGGCCGCTGGCAAAGGCGTGCCCGTTTTGGGTGTGTGCAATGGCTTTCAAATCCTCACCGAAAGCGGGCTCCTGCCCGGCGCATTAATGCGCAATGCCAGCCAAAATTACATTTGCCGCACGATCCCACTGCGAGTGGAAAATGCACAGACAGTGTTTACGCGCAGTTATGCTGAGGGTGAAGAAATCGCAATTCCTATCGCCCATCATGACGGCAATTATTTCGCTGCAAGCGATGTGCTAGACAGGCTCGAAGGCGATGGACGCGTAGCCTTTCGTTACAGCAACAATCCTAATGGCTCGCAGCAAGACATTGCTGGTATTATCAATGCCCAAGGCAATGTTCTTGGCATGATGCCTCACCCAGAACGCGCGTTCGAGCAGGCCCATGGAGGCACCGATGGTCGCCGTCTGTTTGACAGTGTAATAGCGGGAATGATCGCCGCGTAACGCGCCGACCTAAGCTGCATCAATCAAGCCGGCAGGTTTAAGCCCTGCGCAATTCTTTCTTCCGTTTGAAAATATTGCGTGCATCGCTAGCAGGCATTGGCCGGCCGAAATAATACCCTTGGATTTTATCGCAACCAAGGCTGCGTATGAGTTCAGCCTCATCCGCTGTTTCGACGCCCTCTGCGGTTGTCGTCACCTCAAGGCTTTGCGACATGGCAACAACTGCGCGAATAATCGCGATGCTTTCAGCGGCGCCTTCAGCGGCCCCTTGAACAAAGGTGCGGTCCACTTTGATGGTCGAAAATTGCATCTTGCGCAGATAACCTAGCGAAGAATAGCCAGTGCCAAAGTCATCCAATGCGATACTGCAACCCAGCGCCATTACCTGTTCCAGCGCGGCGCGCGCAATGCTCGCATCACGCAGGAAAATGCTCTCGGTTACCTCAACCTCAAGCCGCTCAGGACGCAGGCCGCTATTGGAAAGGGCTTGCACCACTTCATCTGCAAAGCCTGGTTCGAGCAGCTGCTCAGGGGAGACATTGACGTTCACCTTGACGTGAGTCGGCCAATTGCTGGCCTCCATACATGCCTGACGCAGCACCCATTTACCGATCGGAACAATGAGCCGTGTTTCTTCCGCCAAAGGCACAAATTTGGCAGGACTTACAAAGCCGTGATCCTTGCTATTCCAGCGCAGCAATGCCTCAAAACTGACGATATCCTCGTCGGTTGCACCAACAACGGGCTGGTAATGCAGCACAAATTCATCATTGTTGAGCGCCTCTCGCAAAGACGCCTCAAGCTGGCGGCGTTCATCGGCGGAGGCATGCAAGAACGGCTCAAATTGGAAGTGTTCGCCGCCGCCTTCATCCTTGGCACGGTAGAGCGCCAAATCAGCATTGCGCATCAGCTCTTCAACGCTGTTGCCATCGCGCGGGCCGACCGCAGAACCGACACTTGCACCAACATATAAGGTGTGATGATCGACCTTATAGGGCCGCGATAATTGATCGATTACGCGCTTCGCCATGTGCTCGACAATCTCACGTTCGCGCGCGTCTTGAATAACAATGGCAAATTCATCACCGCCCAAACGGCCGCAGAAGAAGTCCTCGCCAGCGATCGATTCCAGCCGGCTAGACACCTGTGCCAACAATTTGTCGCCGACCATATGACCCAGCGAATCATTCACCGCTTTAAACCGGTCGAGATCGATCATTAGGAAGGCGCAGCGTGTCCGCCATTTCTCGGCATAATATAGCGCTTCTTGCAAAGTCTCATTGACCTGCAGCCGGTTCGGCAATGATGTCAGCGTATCATACCGCGCAAGATAGGCAATTTTCTCAGAAGTTTCGCGCTGCTCCGTCACATCAGAGCCAACGCCGCGAAAGCCGGTGAAATTGCCGCGCTCGTCCAACATCGGTGTACCCGACAATTCCCACCAGCGCGACTTGCCCTTGATAGTCACATTGACGATTTGGTTGGAGAAACTGCGGCGATGTTTCAGCATCTCCACCAGATCATGCAGGCTGCTGGCAAACTGCCCCGTTTCCCAGCTTTCACCTGCGATCAATTCTGCTAGCGGCTTGCTCTCTGCGTCGCTTTGCTCGCGGCCAAGCGCATAGGCAAAGCGCGGCGATACAGACCGCACACGCCGAGCGGTATCAATTTGCCAAAGCCAATCGGCTTCATTCTCTTCAAACTCACGCAGCAGCAAAGATACAACTTCATCCTTTTCAGCCGCGCCATGCTCGATGATATGGGTGCCCATGCTTGCGCGGGCACTGGCAAGCGCGCCAATAAGGCTGACGCTAACAAACAATGCGGCAATCACTGACAGCGCATA
>CALFEA010000190.1 GCA_937950385.1 uncultured Altererythrobacter sp.
ACGCAGCAGCAAAGATACAACTTCATCCTTTTCAGCCGCGCCATGCTCGATGATATGGGTGCCCATGCTTGCGCGGGCACTGGCAAGCGCGCCAATAAGGCTGACGCTAACAAACAATGCGGCAATCACTGACAGCGCATATTCGCCCTGCACCGCGAAGCTGGTGACTGCAGCAATTCCAAGGATGAGCGCAAAGACCAAAGTACCCAGAGGCGTAAACGTCAGGATAAGCGCCGCACCGCCGATAAGAAAGGCAGACAGTGCCCACAATGACGCAAGCTCAAAGCTTGTTCCTAGCGGCGCAAAACCAATCAGAGCAATCGCCCATAATACGCCAGACAAAACCGGTAAGCGCAGCTCACGGTTCAATGCAATGCGGCTCGTATGGGCCCGCTGCTCAGCGACAATGCGCCTGATCTGAAAGAAGCCATGCACATGGACGGCCGCCAAGGTGAAGAACCAAGCGCCCAGAACAGCCAGGGAAACCTGCGAATAATACAGAAATACAGCAAGGCCGGCTGCGAGGAAATGGATCAGAAGTGAGGCGAGTGCAAATTTCGCAATGGCGTTAAACTGAAGCGCACGCGATTGCGATGCTGGACCCTCAGGAGCTTCTTTCAGCCCGAGGATTACCGACATTGGTAAGGCTCCGCCTGAACCTATTAATGGGGCTTCTGTATCGCTCACCCCATGCCCTTACAGCTACAAAGGTTATTGACCGGTAAAGCATAGCCCATTTTACGCGAAAATTTGTTGCTTTCGCGGTGTTAACCAAGACCTTTTTCCGCAGCCGATTTATCCCAGTTTTGGCCATCGAATTTCGTAATTGTCGTACGCAATTCATGGCCTTGGTCGAGGCAGCTGAAATTCACGCTGTAACTGTCTGGATGCGAACGGGGCTGGTAGAAGCTCTTCACACCGCAAATTCTACAAAATAAATGATCCGCATTCTGGCTGCCAAACCGGTAACTGGTCAGCGCGTGCTTGCCCGATTGAAGCTCAAAGTTCTCATGCAGGACGAATAGGTGCAAATACCCAAAGCGCGAGCAGATCGAGCAATTGCATTGCAACATCTCGCTGTCTTGCGCCGCTGCAATGCTGAAACGCACCGCGCCGCAATGACAGCCGCCTGTCGCCTTGACTAATGAATCACTCAACGGTGACAGACTTTGCAAGATTGCGCGGTTGATCGACATCCGTGCCTTTCACACATGCTGTGTGATAAGCGAGCAATTGCACCGGCACAGAATAAACCAGCGGCGCGATCAGTGGATGAACTTTGGGCATTTCGATGGTTGCAATGCAGCCCTCGCCCGCCAAAGCCAGCCCTTCTGCATCTGATATCAGCACGACCTGACCGCCGCGCGCGCGCACCTCTTCCATGTTGGATACGGTTTTTTCAAACAGCGGCCCAGACGGCGCAAGCACGATCACGGGAACAGCCTCATCAATCAAGGCAATCGGCCCGTGCTTCATCTCGCCTGAGGCATAGCCTTCAGCGTGAATATAGCTGATTTCTTTCAGCTTTAGCGCACCTTCCATTGCGAGCGGGTAATCTTGACCGCGGCCCAGATACAAAACATCGCGCGCTGGCGCGATCAAATGCGCCATGGCGGCGATGTCATCATCATGATCCAGCGCGGCATTGAGTGCAGCTGGCGCTTCGAGCAAATGCTTGACGACCTCTTGCTCTTCAGCGCGGCTCATCAGGCCCTTCTTCACGGCCATATGCGCAGCAAGAGCGGCAAGAACCGCCAACTGACACGTGAACGCCTTGGTCGATGCCACGCCAATCTCTGGGCCAGCATGAGTAGGCAGCAGCAGATCCGCCTCGCGCGCCATGGAGCTGGTCGGCACGTTTACGACAACACCAATAACTTGCCCGTTTTCCTTACAATGACGAAGCGCCGCCAAAGTGTCCGCCGTCTCTCCGCTTTGCGAGATAAACAGCGCCAATCCGCCCTCTTCCAAAACGGGATCGCGGTAGCGAAACTCGCTGGCGAAATCCAAATCCACTGGCACGCGCGCAAATTGCTCAAACCAATATTTGGCAACCATGGCGGCGTAATAAGACGTTCCGCAAGCCACGATTGTGATGCGCTTGATCGCGGTCAGATCAAAGTCGAACTGCGGCAAAGCTACCGAATTGTCCTCGCGGCGCAGATATGAGCCGAGCGTTTGCGCCACAACGGTGGGCTGCTCGTAAATCTCTTTCTGCATGAAGTGGCGATAATTGCCCTTCTCAATCGCCGCAGCGGTCGCGCCCGATGCCTGAACCTCGCGAGTAACCTCATTGTTATCAGCGTCATAAATGGTCGCGTCAGACTTAGTCAGAACAACCCAATCACCTTCTTCGAGATAAGCGATTTTCTGCGTCAGCGGCGCTAGCGCAAGCGCATCGGAGCCAAGAAACATCTCGCCGTCGCCATATCCCACTACCAAAGGTGAACCCAGCCGCGCGCCGATCAACATGTCGGGGTGGCTTTTGAACGCAATCGCCAAAGCAAACGCGCCGCGCAATTGCGGCAAGACTTCGCGCACAGCCTCTTGCGGAGAACGGCCCTTTTCTACCTCGCGCGAGACAAGATGTACCACGACTTCTGTGTCAGTTTCGCTTTCAAAATTGCGGCCTTCACCAGCCATTTGTTCACGCAGGGGCCGGAAGTTTTCGATAATACCATTGTGCACTAAGGCGACTTCTTCGGTCGCATGCGGGTGAGCATTGCTGCTCGTCGGCGCGCCGTGGGTTGCCCAGCGTGTGTGAGCAATACCGATAAGGCCATCAGCCGGATCATGCTTGAGCACTTCGACCAGATTGGCAAGCTTGCCCTCTGCCCGGCGCCGGACCAATTTGCCGTCTTCAATCGTGCAGATACCGGAGCTATCATAGCCGCGATATTCCATACGTTTCAGGCCATCGACCAGACGATCCGCAACAGGTGCATCGCCAACGATGCCAATAATTCCGCACATTATCTATTTGCCCCAGAAGGTTGTGATTTGCGCCGCCTTAGCGGGTATTTTGTGAATATCACGTTGCACTTAGCTGGAAAAACTGCCGCGCTCAAACGCGTTCTTCCCGCGCTTCTTCAGAGAGGTTGTGCCGCCTACCATCGCGATACCATGCTCATTAGCAGCAGCAATGGTTTCGTCATCACGCATAGAACCACCTGGCTGAATGATAGCAGAGATACCTACTTCAGCAGCATTGTCGATGCCATCAC
>CALFEA010000191.1 GCA_937950385.1 uncultured Altererythrobacter sp.
ATCAAACAGCCCGACAAATTTTTCCGGCTTTTCCACGTGCCCTGGTAAATGCACACGGTGGCTGATTTGAAGCGCATCGGCGGCATCGCGTATGGTTTGTTTCTCTGGCCCATCGCCGAGAATAACCAGCTGCCAATGGTCAGGCAGTTGCGCAAACGCCTTTACCAATTCTGGCAGCTGCTTAACCGCGCGAAGCCCAGCCAAAGTGCCGACCCATTGCTCGCCGTCACGCTTCTCGACGCGAAGCGCGTCGGCACGCGGAGGCTTTGTATAAAGCCCCGTTTTAATACCATTGGGGAAGCGCTTTACGCGGCCAATCGGCTGGGTCCATGTGGTCAGCGCGATCCCCTCTAGCGTTTCAGATGGCACCACCAAACCCGATGATTTGCCGAGCGCAATTCGGCGGAACCAATTGCGTTTGGTTTTTAGCTTACGCGCCTCATCCTCGTTAAATCCGTCCTCATGATGGATGAGCGGCGGCAGGCCAAGCAGCTCAGAATAGAGCGTGTGCCCCATAACTGCGTCCATCGAGCCCCAATTATAGGTGAGGATCAAATCATAGGGCTTCAGCGCCTTCGCCACTTTCAGCAAGCGGCGCGGCCACGGCTTACCCTGAAGCGAGGGAAATTCCTCATCAGTTGGGTAAGTCACTTTCACCTTAGGAAGGATCAGCGATTTGGCCTCCATCTGCTCTGGCACGGCAGACACCAGAGTATGCTCAACTCGGCTGCCAAAAGCGTTCATCAGCTGGGCCGAACGCACCTCTTTGCCGCCAATGTTAAAGCTGGAATGCAAATGCAGAATATGGGGCTTGCGTTGCTTTGGCCTGGCTTGGCCGGAACGCACCTTGGTTGATCGTTTATGTTTAATCTTGCTCATTGAACCCGTTCCAGCAGAGCATTGATGGCAGTGATTGCCTCTGCCTCATCCAGCATCGGCGCATGGCCAACGCGCGGCACTGTGGCCAGCGTAAGATCACCGTGAATTTGAGCCATTTTTTCTGCAATTTCCTCAGAGAGCAAATCACTCAGCGCCCCGCGTACCAGCACTGTCGGCACACCTTTGAGCGCCTCAAACGCTGGCCATAGATCAGGCGGCGCAGCATTGCCGGGCTGCTTAAACGGCTCTGCAATGCCCATGTCGTAATCATAGGTCAGGCGCCCATTTTGGCCGACAATCAAAGTGCGCTTGGCCATCTCCAGCCATTGGTCGAGCGAATAATCAGGAAATGCGGCATGATGCACCGATTTCAGAGCGCGTGCCGCATGCATCCATGAAGGGAAACTGCCGCCCTGCCCGACATATCCGCCAATGCGCGACAGGCCATCAGGGTCAAGCTGCGGCCCGATATCATTGAGAACCACGCCGCTAAACAATGATGCATCCTGCGCCGCCATTAGCATGGTCATCAATCCGCCCATCGATGTGCCGATTGAGACGCATTGCTTGATTTGCTGCTCATCCAGCAAGGCCTTAACATCAGCGATATATACCAGCGGATTATAACTCGCGGTATCCTTGGCATATTCGCTAAGGCCCCGCCCCCGCATTTCGGGCACTATCACGCGGCGAGTAGCGGCAATTTGCGCCGCCAATGGTGCAAAGTCACGCGAATTTCGGGTCAAGCCATGCAGGCAAATTACAGGCGCTTTGGTCGTACCTTCAGGCCCATCATAGTCGCGGTAATGCAACGTCAGCCCATCGGGCGCAGTCCAATACCGGTGTTGATACAGCGATTCCATATTAGCCCCTTCGCGCTTTACCGGTGCACCCAATGACCGCAGCTGCGCGCTTGCGCAAGCGCCTCGCACCCGTCACAAGCCGCTTTATGCCAAGTGATCCGACCGCCGCAAGCTATTCACCTGATCCGCAAATCCTATCTTTGGCCGATTGGCTGGGCGATGAAGTTGCGCCTGCAAACTTTCCCAAGACACAGGTGCGTTTCCGCAATGATCGCTGGGCCAAGGCGGTGGGACTGGGCGATTTAGACGATACCGCCTGGGCGCTGCATTTTGGGCAGTTTAAACCTTTAGACGCCAACATCCCCCGCCCGCTTGCATTGAAATATCATGGCCATCAGTTCCGCACATATAATCCAGAGCTTGGCGATGGTCGCGGCTTTCTGTTTGCGCAAATGCGTGATGGAGCAGGCCGCTTGCTCGACCTCGGCACAAAGGGTTCCGGCACCACCCCTTACAGCCGCACAGCAGATGGGCGCCTGACACTAAAAGGCGGCGTGCGCGAGATCCTTGCAACCGAAATGCTGGAGGCGCTGGGCGTCAATACCAGCAAAACTTTCTCCATAATCGAAACGGGCGAAGAGCTTGAGCGCGGAGATGAACCCTCGCCCACGCGCTCTGCTGTCATGGTTCGCCTCAGCCATGGCCACATTCGCATGGGCACATTTCAGCGGCTGCTTGTGCTAGAGGAAAAGGCGCAAATGGAGGCGCTTATCGCCTATTGCTTGCAGCATTTTCCCGGCCCCATGCCGCCAGAAGATGCCCCCGCACGCAGCGAACCTGCAATCATATTAATGCACCAATTGGTGGAACGCATGGCCGACCTTGCCGCCAGCTATATGGTCGCCGGGTTTGTTCACGGCGTGCTGAACACCGATAACATGAATGTGTCAGGCGAGAGCTTTGACTATGGCCCATGGCGTTTTCTGCCCGCTTGGGATTCAGGTTTCACCGCCGCGTATTTTGACCAAACGGGCCTATACGCATTTGGCCGCCAGCCAGAGGCTTTGCATTGGAACCTTGGGCAATTTGCCGTCGCGCTGCGATTGGTGGCAGAATCGGAGCCGCTTTTGGCGGCGCTGAACCGCTTTGGTCCGCTGTATATGGATGCAATTGCGCGGCGTTGGTGCTGGCGCCTGGGCGTGGAGCCGCAAGGCACTCAGCATGATCAGCAATTGGTTGCAGCGTGTGAAAAGGCCATGCGTGAGAACAAAGCGCAGCCAGATGCGTTCTTCTACTTTCATAGAGGCGGCAAGAGCGCAGATGGCGAACTGGGTGAAATCCTAGACGGTTACAAAGCCGTTCCAAGCGATCACCCTTATTGGCAAGAGGGCGCACATCAATCCATGCTGATTGATGAGGTTGAAACCATATGGTCAGCTATAGACCAGCGCGATGATTGGTCACCTTTGACAGAAAAGGTCGCAAACTTGCGCCGAATGGGCGATGCGCATGGCCCGGCCCCTAGACCAATGGGCGTGCTCTAATTATCTCTCCACAATTCAAAGTGGTAAATCCTTATAAGCTACTCTTCCCAAGTTCATTTTCTTGGACTAACGCAAGATAACAAAAGAAACTAAAAGACAAAAACCTTGTCAGATCAAACGCTTATATCCTTCGAGCCGGCAACAGGCGAAGAGTTGTGGCGCGGCGAACGCAGCGATGTCGGTGCGTGTGTAGATCGCGCGAGGCAAGCTTGGCCTAAATGGGCAGCACAGCCGCTGGCCAATCGTATCGAATTGCTCCGCCGTTTTATCAACGTGGTCCTTGGTGAAGCTGACGCGTTTTCAGAGTTGATTGCGCGCGAAACCGGCAAGCCCTTGTGGGAGGCCCGCACCGAAGTTGATGCGGTTATGGCCAAGGTCGAAGTCTCCGTTCGCGCCTATGCGGAACGTACCGGCAAAAAACGCTTAGATAGCGCATTGCAAGGCACAGCAGCTTTGCGCCACAAGCCGCATGGCGTGATGGCAGTCCTTGGGCCCTATAACTTCCCTGCTCACTTACCGAACGGGCACATTGTTCCCGCCCTAATAGCGGGCAATTCTATTGTCTTTAAACCCAGCGAAAAAACGCCTGCGGTAGGTGCCTTTCTTGTCGACTGCTTTCACAAGGCAGGGATCGACCCAGATGTTGTGCAATTGGCGATTGGCGCGATTGAAGAAGGCAAAGAGCTGATCGCGCACCCAGGTATTGACGGCGTGCTTTTCACTGGATCGGTTCAAGGTGGGATTGCAATAAACCGCAAACTTGCATCTGACCCAGGCAAAATCGTCGCACTGGAAATGGGCGGCAACAATCCGATTGTCGTGCTTCCTAATCCGAAAATGGCTGATGCAGCGGTGCTGGTTGCGCAAAGTGCGTTCACAACCTCTGGTCAACGCTGCACAGCGGCCCGGCGGCTGATAGTCGTTGAAAGCGCCTATGACGAAATGATGAAGCATTTGGTCCCTCTGGCCCGCAAGATCATCGTTGATGAGCCAATGGCTGAACCTCATCCCTTTATGGGCCCTGTCATAGACAATCAGACCGCAGACCGGTTGAGCGAAAGCTTTGTTCATTTGCTTACCCATGGCGGCAAAGCCTTGCTTCATATGAAGCGCCCGAAGCCTGATCTGCCTTTCCTCACCCCTGGTATTATCGACACCACTGATATGGCTGAGCGCCCGGATGTGGAGCTTTTTGGGCCATTGCTTCAAGTCATCAAAGTGCCTGATTTCGACGCTGCAATTGCAGAGGCAAACAATACGCGCTTTGGGCTGTCAGCTTCGCTTATCGGCGGCAAACCGGCAGATTACGACCGGTTCTGGGCCAATATTCGCGCAGGTAATATCAATTGGAACCGCCCGACCAATGGCGCATCATCGGCTGCACCCTTTGGCGGCGTTGGCCTTTCCGGCAATCACCGTCCGGCTGCTTTTTATGCCGCGGATTATTGCGCCTATCCTGTTGCGAGCTCTGAAATGGAGCAGCCACGTGCCAGCATTGGTGTAGGGCTAAAAAAATAGGGCCCGGCCCTCTAAGGAGCTGGCCTACTTCTTCGCATATTCGCGGCTAATCACATCAACTTCAGTTTGAAACTCAGAACGCTGGCGTGCGTGCACAGCGATGGAGGTTTGGCTCGAAATAGCATGAAGAACGCTCTCATCCCCCGCTGAATATCGCGGTGCAAGATTGGCGCGCTTTGCCAAGTTGAAATGAAATTGCATCACTTCCTCCAACGGCAAATTGGTCACGTAAGTTACGATCCTAATATTGCACTCTGCTTGCGGATTGCCTGCTGCCTCTATCACGGCACCATCAGGTACGATGTTAGCATGCGTAGGCAGGCGCGCAGCCCAGATAGCAGAATAGTTGAGCCGGTCGGCGCATTCCTTAGCAAATCCAATCCGCGACGCTCTTTCTGCAGCTGTGAGCGCGCCAGTAAGATTTGGGAAATCAGCGCTATCATCACTTGCATCGGTTTTAGGCAAATCGGTGATCTCGCCCCCTTCTAGCAGCAGTGAGCGCGTCGCAGTGAGCGCTGCAGCACGCTGTTCCGGCCCAGTGATAAGCGGCGGAAAGGAACTGTCAAAGGCGACCGTAAGCGCGGCATTTGCTTCATTTTGCGATGCAAGATCGGGATCGACCATCAACTGATCGCCAAGCGCCTGCTCAACCAATGGATCGCGCGTATCAACCTCAATGACTTCCGCCTCGCCGCCATAGCATGACGACAATGCGCTAGAGGCACACAGGGATAGGGCAAGAAGGAACGGCCGTCGCATCTGCTGAGCTTTACCCCGCACATGGTTAAGAAGCGCCTTAGAAATGGACTGATATTTGGATTTGAATTCGAAGGGGAACCCACAAGGTGAAAACGCCCCCTCGCCCGACATCAGGACCGGTGCGAGCGAAGGGACGCCTTCCGCGGCTTGGTGGGAGCCACGCCCGGGCCTTTGGTGGGTTGGCCCAAGTTCATAAATTTTTGGTCGGCAGAAACCCGCCTCACTTCTCAAGCATTGCGCCATTTGCCGCTGCTTGGTGTGTGACATTTTTATAGCTGAATCTTGATGAACAGAATGCAACAATTCCGCTGAATTGCTCACAATTCGGCGTGAATTTGTAAACTAACGAAACACGATCAATGCATTTTCCCAAATTGCTGTAAACGCCTGTAAAATAGTGTTTTACAATGTTAAATTTGAATGGCCCAACTCAGGTTTTGGCCAGCATGGAAAGGCACGATGTCACTTCCAGCAGCCTGCATGATTCGCTCAACTTGCGTGCCCGTTTTGGTCAGGGTCACCCGCTCTGAACTTACCGGCAGGCCATAGAAAGCTGGCCCGAAAAGTGAGGCAAAACCCTCAAACTTATCGAGCGCATCTTCCTCATCGAAAACCGCCAAATAGCTCTCGATCGCATATGGCGCATTGAAGATGCCTGCACAGCCGCAATCGCTTTCCTTTTCCTCACGCCGGTGCGGCGCGCTGTCTGTACCAAGAAAAAACTTAGGCGAACCAGAAGTCGCCGCCGCTCTCAAAGCCAGTCGGTGCTCCTCGCGCTTTGCAACGGGCAGGCAATAAGCATGAGGCTGAATGCCGCCAACGAGCATCGCATTGCGATTGAAATGCAAATGCTGCGGCGTGATCGTTGCTGCGACGTTCGGGCCGGCATTGTCGACAAATTTCACAGCATCTTCTGTGGTGATGTGTTCAAACACCACTTTCAAATCGGGGAAACGTGAGACAACTGCGTT
>CALFEA010000192.1 GCA_937950385.1 uncultured Altererythrobacter sp.
TCATCGAATTTTTGAACAAAGCTCTCACCAATGAGCTGACCGCCATCAATCAATATTGGCTGCATTACCGCGTGCTGGATGATTGGGGCGTAACCAAGCTGGCTGAATATGAGCGCGGCGAAAGCATTGAAGAAATGCAGCATGCCGACAAATTGGCGGAACGCATCTTGTTCCTCAATGGCCTGCCTAACTTCCAAGCGATCCACAATCTGCGGGTTGGCGAAACTGTTCTCGAAATCCTCAAAGCCGATATGGCTGTCGAAGAAGACGCGATCCCGCTCCTAACCGATGCGATCGAGCATTGCGAAAAAGTGCGCGACTATGTCAGCCGCGATCTGTTCGCGAGCATTCTTTCCAACGAAGAAGAGCACGTCGACTTTCTCGAAACCCAGTTCGATATGATCGAACGCATGGGCCTAGAAAATTACGTGCAGTTGCAAAGCAAGCCTGCCGAGGCACATTGATCTCAATTTTGGTGAGTGGGGGCAGCCTTCTACATACGAAGGCTAGCTCCCCTCATCCGCCTTTGTCTGGCGGACCGTCAGCGGCCATTAAGGCCTCGCGCAAGAAATAGCACAAGCCGGTAATCTGCAGGCCGATAGTGAACACCCAAAGGGCTGTCACGCCGATGCCAATAGGCGCCTCGACAAAAGCGGAAATAAACAACACCGCAATCACCAAACTGATGACAACCGCGGCACCGGTGGAAAATTTCACGGCGACCCGCACCAGCCTGCGGCGTTTGGTTAGCCATTCGACTTCAGTTTCAAAGGGAAGGCGGCTCAAAAATGCAGGCGTTTCCTGAGCCGAATTGGCGCAGAGCCGTTCAATCCGGTCTGCAAGCCACGTCAATCTCTGCATCATAACATTCATCAAGCTGCCGATGCCGACCAATAGGAAGGCAGGCGCAAGGCTGAGCTCAAGCGCTTCGCGAACGCGGACAGTGGACGATGTGCGCTGGACCAAATCATCAGCAATCACAGATGCCAGCAGATCGAGGATCATGTTTTGTTGCTTCCGCTGCTGTAATTGCCTCCGCCGCCGCGATTGGCATTATAGGGGTTCTTGGGGCTTTTGAGCGTCACACGCACCGGCACAGCGTCAAAACCAAGCTTGGAGCGGATACCGTTCACCAGATAGCGTTCATAGCTTGTTGGCAGCGATTCCAAGCGCGATCCGAAAACCACAAAGCGCGGCGGGCGGGTGCCAACCTGGGTGATGTAGCGCAATTTGACGCGGCGACCGCCAGGGGCAGGGGGCGGATTGTTGGCCAATGCATCATCGAACCAGCGATTGAGCGCAGAGGTGGAAACGCGTTTTGACCAACTATTGCGCAAATCATGCGCGCCAATCAGCATCGCATCGAGGCCCTTGCCGGTCTTCGCGCTCACGGCGAACAATGGCAGCCCGCGCACCTGTGCCAAGCCATCATCGAGGGCAGCCCTGATACCGTTGAACAATCCGCTGGAATCCTCAGCAATGTCCCATTTGTTGATTGCAATCATCAAGGCGCGGCCTTCTTCCAAGACCATGCTGGCAATCTTGAGATCCTGATGCTCCAAGCCCTGTGTGGCATCGAGCAACAGCACGACAACCTCGGCAAAATCGACCGCACGGCGGGCATCGGCGACCGAGAGCTTTTCCAGCTTCTCAGTCACATTTCGTTTTTTGCGCATGCCAGCGGTGTCGATCAGACGGATTTCGCGCGATCCATCATCCAGCGGTTCGTTTTCATCTTCGGGTGGCGGTTTCTTGGCTGCGCGCGGATCGGTCCATTTCCAATCCACTGCGATGGAATCGCGGGTAATGCCTGCCTCGGGTCCGGTTAACAGGCGATCCTCGCCCAGCAAGCGGTTGATCAGTGTTGATTTGCCCGCATTCGGGCGGCCAACGATAGCGAGCTTGAGCGGACCTTGCGGCGCATCCTCGTCATTTTCACGGGCGAATTTCTTGGCTGCTACGGCCGCTTCCGCCTGCGTACCGATTATCGGCCATAGTGCGCCAAACAGATCAGCGATCCCGTCGCCGTGCTCTGCTGACAAAGGTATTGGCTCACCCATGCCAAGCGAATAGCTCTCATGATAACCGGCTTCGCCTTTAGAACCTTCGGCTTTGTTGGCGACCAGCACAATCGGCAGGCCTTGGCCGCGCAACCAGCGGGCGATTTCTTCATCCATTGGCGTAATGCCGGCGCGCGCATCGATCACGAATAGTGCGACATCGGCGCCTTCTACCGAAACCTCGGTTTGCATCCGCATGCGGCCTGGCAAAGTGTCTGCGTCATCATCTTCCCAACCGGCAGTGTCGACGATGGTGAACTCTAGGCCAGCAATATCGGCATCGCCCATCCGCCGGTCGCGCGTGACGCCGGGTTGATCATCGACCAGCGCCAATTTCTTGCCAACCAGACGGTTGAACAAAGTGGATTTGCCGACGTTCGGGCGGCCAATAATAATGACCTGCGGTGTTTCGATCATTGGATCGATTGCGTCATCATGTGGGGTTGGATTTTCGGGGGCGTTCATAATGCTCCGCGCTTTAGGCGCTTTGTGCGCGTTTCGCCAGAGCAGGTTTTGCGTCGGGTCGCGAGCCGCTCAATTGTGAAGGTAAACTACGTATTAACCCTAAGTTCTAGGCGGAAAGTAACGCTATTTTGCAATTAGGCTTCGCATGATTTGCAAGCCTTTCCATGTCCTTACTCTTTCGCTCGCTCTGATCACGGGCCTGTTTGGATCTTTCGCCATTGCTCCAACCTCTGCTGAGGCGAGGGTCACTGACTTGCAATGCGTGCCCTATGCGCGGCAATTGTCTGGTGTACAGATTTACGGTGATGCCCGCACTTGGTGGAAACAGGCTGCGGGCAAATATGCGCGCGGAAACCGTCCGCAAAAAGGCGCGGTGATGGTGTTTAAGCCGCACCGCAATAGCCGCAATGGCCATGTCGCTTATGTCGCTAAGATCGTGGATTCGCGCAATGTCATGCTGCACCATTCCAATTGGTCGCTGATCAATGGCCGCCGCGGCCAGATTGAGCGCAATGTGCCAGCCCGCGATGTTTCGCCCAATAATGATTGGAGCGAAGTGCGCGTTTGGTATCATTCTATCGGCGCATTGGGCAAAACGCACTGGCCGCTGTCGGGCTTTATCTACAATGACAAGCCGGGCAGCAGGGCATCCGTTAAGCGGTCATCGACCAGTCTGCCGCCGAAGCCCAATCCCAATCACCCTGTGCGCCTAAAATCCTCCAAGGAATTTCTGGATGCCTTTGGAAACGGGTTTTAAATAGGTTTGACGCCTACTTTTTAGCGCCTACTTTTTAGCGATGGGCGGTTCATCGCCCAGATCTTCAAACCAAGCCTCAACCGCGCCGGTCAGCTTAATGGTGAGCGGCTGGCCCTTGCGGTCCATGGTTTTGCCTGCCTGCACGCGGACCCAACCTTCAGAAATGCAATATTCTTCAATGTCGGTACGCACCCGGTCTTTAAACCGGATGCCAACGCCGCGTTGCAGCACATCGCTGTCGAAATGCGGGCTGCGCGGGTTAATTGCGAGGTGATCGGGCGGGGTTTGTGATTTGGTTTCTTCGGTCATTCTTATTCCTTAATTCGGTGCCAGCCCTCTCCCCCGCCCAACCCCCGATCCTGACCGGCAGACTGTCTGGGGTTTGGCGGGGGTTGGGCCGGGGAGAGGGCCGGAACCGGTCAATTAAAAGCGCCTTTAATGACGAACTACGCATCAAACAAGCGTTAGGGCGCTTGCCCTTTTCCATACACCCCATTAGAGGCGGCGGCTTACCGCGTGTTGGAGGAGACATCTCCAGCGCGTAATCTCGTTCGAAATGCGGGCGTGGCGGAATTGGTAGACGCGCTGGTTTTAGGTACCAGTATCGTAAGATGTGGGGGTTCGAGTCCCTTCGCCCGCACCATTCGTTGCTAACGCAATGCGGATGGTTGAAATCATTGAAAAGGCTTCGGTTTTACTCTCATGCAGATCAAGGAAATCACCAACACAGGCCTGAAACGCGCCTATTCGATCACTATCACAGCCGCTGAGCTGGCAGAGAAGATCGACGCGGAAATCAAAAAGGTCGCGCCGCAAATGAACATGCCGGGCTTTCGCCCTGGCAAGGTCCCTGCGAATCTCGTCAAGAAAATGCATGGCGAGCAAATTCATGCGCAAACTTTGAACGATACGATTCGCGATTCGGTCGATGGTTTGATGCGCGACAAGGCTTTGCGCCCTGCGATGCAGCCTGCTGTGAACCTTGGCGAAGGCTACGAAGAAGGCAAAGACGCCGAAATCTCCATCGAGCTAGAAGTTCTGCCCGATGTTGAGACGCCGGATATTGATGGCTTGAAGCTGGAAAAGCTGGTTGTGCCAGTTTCCGATGAAGCCGTTGACGAAGCTGTGCAAAGCATCGCTGGTCAAAACAAAGCGTATAAAGACGCTGCCAAATCGAAAAAGGCCGCCGATGGCGATCAGCTGATTATCGATTTCGTGGGCCGCGTTGATGGCACTGAGTTTGAAGGCGGAAAAGCCGAAGACGCAGCATTGGTCATCGGGTCGGGCACATTCATCCCTGGCTTTGAAGAGCAGCTAACAGGTGTGAAAACGGGCGACGAAAAAACCATCACCGTGACATTCCCTGCTGATTACCAGGCAGAACACCTCGCAGGCAAAGAAGCCGAGTTCGACGTCACAGTGAAAGCTGTGAAGGTTGAAACCGACACCAAGCTTGATGACGAGTTTGCCGCGCAATTGGGCCTTGAAAGTCTCGATAAGCTGAAAGAATTGCTGCGCGGTCAGATTGAGCAGCAAACCGCCGGCTTGACGCGCACTCAAATGAAGCGCGCTTTGCTTGATCAATTGGCAGCTGGCCATGATTTCGCTGTTCCAGAAGGCATGGTGAACGCTGAGTTTGAACAAATTTGGGCGCAGCTTCAGCAAGAAGCCGCGAATGAAGAAGATTCAGAAGCCGCGCTTAAGGGCATTGAAGACGATAAAGACGAATATCGCGGCATTGCCGAGCGCCGCGTGCGTTTGGGGCTGTTGCTGTCGGAAATTGGTCAAGCCAATAAGGTTGAAGTGACTGGCCAGGAAATGTCCGCGCTTATCCAGCAGGCTGCTCAGCAGTACCGCGAGGAAGATCGCCAGCGCTTCATGGAATATGTCCAGAACGAGCCAATGGCCGCTGCTCAATTGCGCGCGCCTTTGTACGAAGACAAGGTCGTCGACTTCCTCTTCGACAAGGCTGAAGTGACGACGCGCGAAGTTACGCAGGAAGAGCTGGAAGCCGCAATCGAAGCGGAAGACGAAGCAGAAGCTAAGCCAGCGAAGAAAAAGAAAGCACCGGCGAAAAAGGCAGCTGCGAAAAAAGCTCCGGCTAAGAAGGCAGATGCGAAGAAGGCTGACGATAAGCCTGCGGCAAAGAAAGCCCCAGCTAAAAAAGCGGCTCCTAAAAAAGCTGCTGCCAAGAAACCGGCAGCGAAAAAAGAAGCCGCTAAGCCTGCAGCCAAAAAGGCGCCTGCAAAGAAAGCGGCTCCTAAGAAAGCAGCGGCGAAGAAGGCTCCAGCAAAGAAGCCTGCAGCTAAGAAATAGCTCTTACTGGCTTCTAGGCCAAATGAGGCCAGATCAGGCCAAACACGAGATTATGAGGCCAGCGGCGCGAATATGCGTCGCTGGCCTT
>CALFEA010000193.1 GCA_937950385.1 uncultured Altererythrobacter sp.
CGCCGATTTGACCTTCGCACAATTGAACGAAGGAACAGCCGTGGCCGGCGTTTTTACGCAGAGTGCCTGCGCCTCAAGTGAGGTCGAACTTGGGCGCAACAATGTGAAGGCAGGAAAAGCGCGAGCGCTGGTAGTCAACGCTGGCAATGCCAATGCCTTTACCGGCTATCGCGGACGCGAAGCGGTGGAACAGATAATGGAGCAAGTCTCAGCCGACATCGGCTGCGAACCATCACAAGTGTTTGTCTCCTCCACGGGCGTGATCGGCGTGCCCTTGCCCAAGGATAAAGCACGCGAAGGCGTCGCGGCTGCCCTCAACGCCGCCCCCTGCACTTGGGAAGAGGCTGCGAACGCGATCGGCACAACCGATACATTTGCAAAAGCTGCGCACGCCTCTGCGATGATTGGCGATACGCGAGTTGAACTGTCCGGGATAATCAAAGGCAGCGGAATGATCGCGCCCGATATGGCTACCATGCTGGGTTATATTTTCACCGATGCAGCTGTCGCGCCAGAGTTTTTGCAAGAATTGCTGAACGCTGCCAATGCAAAGAGCTTTTCCTGCATCACAGTTGATGGCGACACTTCAACCAGTGACACTGTGCTGGCCTTTGCAACTGGCCAAGCGAACAATACCCCGCTGACCAGTTTCAATGATCAAGGCGCCGATGCATTTGCCGCTGCTTTGAACGATATCTGCACGCAGCTTGCGCAATTGGTCGTGCGAGACGGAGAAGGCGCTTCCAAATTCATCACAATATCTGTGACCGGTGCAAGCAATGATGAGAGCGCTCGTAAAATCGGCCTCTCCATCGCCAATTCTCCTCTCGTCAAAACTGCGATTGCCGGCGAAGACGCCAATTGGGGTCGAGTGGTTATGGCGGTCGGCAAAGCGGGTGAACCGGCGGACCGCGATACGCTTTCAATTGGCTTTGGCGGCATATGGGCGGCAAAAAACGGCCTGCCTGTGGCAGATTATGACGAAGCGCCGGTCGCGCAGCATTTGAAAGGCGATCAGATAGCCATCGAGGTTGATTTGGGCATTGGCACTGGCCGCGCAAGCGTTTGGACCTGCGATCTCACCCATGGCTATATCGCCATCAATGCGGATTACAGATCATAAGGAACTTGGCATGAGCGCGCTCGAAGATGAAATTCTCGACCTGATGAAATTCGCCTCAGAGCGATCCATTTTGCCGCGCTGGCGCAATTTGGGCGAAGGCGATGTCGATATGAAAGGCGAGGATGATCCCGTCACCGTGGCGGATAAAGAGGTGGAGGAATTCCTCACCGATGCGCTGACCAAACTGGCACCTGGTGTACCCGTTGTTGGCGAGGAAGCAGTGCATGCCGATCCGTCCGTGATGGATAGATTATCGGATGCATGCTGGATTATCGACCCGATTGACGGAACATCGAATTATGCAGCGGGCAAAGAAACTTTCGGCATAATCGTCGCTCTGGCTGACGCGGGCGAATGCATAGCCGGATGGATCTATGACCCGCTAAAACAGCGCTTTTGCCATACCCGCCGCGGCGAAGGTGCGTTTGTAAATGGCGAGAAAATCATGGCGCGTACGACCGGCCAAGAACCGCCGGTTACAGCCATATCGCGCATGTTCTTAACCGAGGAACAAGAGGCAATGGTCGATGCAAAACTCGCGCCTCATTACACACTCGTTGATATTCCGCGCTGCGCCGCTGAACAATATCCGCGGCTGGCCTTAGGGGAAAATGACATATCCAGCTTCAAGCGAACATTGCCATGGGATCATGCCGCGGGCGTCTTGTGGCTTAACGAGGCGGGCGGCAAATGCGTTCGCACCGATGCAACCCCCTACCGCGTGGATGAGCACGACAAGCCTGCGGGGAAAATTGGGCTAGTTGGTGCATCCAGTCCGCAAATTTGGGATGAATTTATGGCACGGCTAGCGGGGTAACCCCTACAGCCGCGCCTAAACTCAATACCTTACAACTCGCCTTCAAGCCATTCTTTCAATTGGCTTTTTGGGCGAGCGCCCGTCATTTCAGCAATTTTCTCGCCACCTTTGTAAAGCGCAAGATAAGGAATTCCCTGAACGCCGAGTGAGCCCGGCGTATCTGGATTTTCCATAATATCCATTTTGGCGATAGTAACGCTATCAGCCAGTTCATCGCTGATCTCTTCAAGCGCGGGTGCAATCATCTTGCACGGTCCGCACCAATCGGCCCAAAAATCCACCAATACAGGTTTCTCAGAAGCCAAGACATCACTTTGCCAGCTGCTATCGGTTACATTGACGGTCGCCATTGGGAATTCTCCTTATATCTTTTCGTTGCAACCAACTTAGTAAGGATTGCGCGCTGTGCAACGCCTTGCTGGGGAAAGCTTTGCTGTCTGCTATGGTAGAGCCGGTTTATTCCTCTGCATTTATGCCCATAATCACACTGGCATATGGGGGCTGAGCAGCTCTCCAGGAAGCGCAAAAACCTGCGGTGTTTGGGTGTAAAGCACACTGGCACTGACCTTGCGCCCTGGATAGATCACTTGGAGCGCAGCGACATAAGCAGCCATTTGCTTCAACGTGGATTTCGGAACGCGATCAAGTGTTGCCGGTGGGTGCCGCGCGGTTTTGAAATCAACAACAAGGACCTCTTCTGGCGTCACCAGCAGACGATCAACAGTTCCTGCGATTACTTCCTCGCCAACGGTCGCAGTCAAGGGCACCTCGGCCAAAGCATCCTTGGAAAAGACCTGAGCGAATGCGGGATCGTTAAGGACGCTTAGAGCACGCTCAGCCATTTCTGCGCGGTCACTTTCGGGAAAATCTGGGGCTTGGACAGCCAGCCATTGCCTTGCTGAGACCTCGAGGCCAGAAGAGGCCAAATGAGGCAAACGCTCCAATAAGGCATGGATGAGTACCCCGCGGCGCGCTGCAAGAGGGGAATATCCCGGTGGTGCCGGCGGCTCAATATCGCCCGGCTCTGCGCTGGATGATGGAGCGAGCGGCCGCGGCGGGCGCGCCTCGTTTGGAGCGGGCGTTAGCGCCCATTGCGGTACCTCAGCGCTGGTTACCAGCTTGGCAAAAGCATTTTTTTCAATAAGCTCGGCGCGGTACCCCATTTCGCGGTGCCCTCCCCAAATATCGTCAGCCAGCACAGTTTCGCCCATTTGCGGCGCAACGCGGGCATACCAACTGTCCTCATGCGGCGGCTTATCCTTCATTTTCCGGCTTAGCGAACCGCCGATAAACAAGGCTTCTTCCGCGCGGGTCATCGCCACATAAAACAGCCGCCAATGTTCTTGAAGGCCAGCAACTTTTGCCGCTTCATGCGCCTCTTCAACTGGGCCTGCCCGCTCGTCAGAACGCAGCGACGGCAGCGGAATTTGCCGCGGATCATCTTCGCCGGGAAGTTCCTGTGCCAGTGATAATTCACTTGGCCGGCCCGGTTCGCTGGTTGCATCAGCAAGGATTACAATCGGCGCCTGAAGCCCCTTGGAGCCGTGAACTGTCATGACCCGCACAAGGTCCGGCGCCTCGCCCGGATCACGCTTCAGCTCTCCCTCGCCTGCATCGAACCAGTCGATGAATCCAGCAAGACTTGGCGTCTGCATCGCTTCATATGCAAAGGCTGCATTGATGAGCTCATCAATCGGGTCATTGGCCTCTTGCCCTAAACGCGCGACCAATTTGCGGCGACCTTGCCATGGTCCGGTCAGCATCCAATTGAGCAATGCCTCTGGCGTCTCAAAATCGGCCAAAGCCAGCAGCGCAATCAGCTGCTTGCGTGTGTCTTGTACCAAGGGGGCATCTGAGGTGGATATATGCTTCCAGAGCCGCTTTTTCTCCTCGCGTGGTACGTGCTGCAGAATATCTTCCTGCGTCCATCCCATCAGCGGACTGCTGAGCAAATTGGCAAGGTTGAGATCATCCAATGGCTGCGCGGCAAAGCGCAATGCCGCCATCAAATCCTTTACCGCGAGCGGTGCGCCAAGGCGCAATCTATCGACACCTGCGACGGGCACACCCTTAGCATTGAGCCGTGCAACAATCAGCCCTGCCAATTCCTTGCGGCTGCGCACCAGCACCATGATATCGCCGGGCGAAGCCGCGCGATTTTCGCCCTTTGCAAGGATGAAAGGGTCTCGCCCAGACACCCAAGCCGACACTTGCTCGGCGATTTTGTCCGCCATTTTGCGGTCGTGGCGCGCGAGCCAACCCTCATCACCATCCTCGTCGTCAGCTGCGCCCC
This sequence comes from uncultured Altererythrobacter sp., assembly GCA_937950385.1. Taxonomy (GTDB): domain Bacteria; phylum Pseudomonadota; class Alphaproteobacteria; order Sphingomonadales; family Sphingomonadaceae; genus Erythrobacter. Next base: position 4,234 of record CALFEA010000193.1, read on the forward strand.
CTCCATCGCTGCCCTCGCTCGTATCGCGCACAGGCTCCCACAAGGTCACCAAACCGGGGCGCTCTTGGCCAAGGTGCTCGGGCGGATCTTCTTTCAATCCAAACGCGCTAGGACCGATGGCATCAATCATGCGATTGACGAATTCCAGAACCACATTGGCGGTGCGGAATGATTGGCCAAGATCGAGTTTTTGCAGCGTGCTTACGGCCGAATTACGCCGCAACTCGCTGGCATTGTGCACCGCTTGCGCCATACTTTTGTCGACGCGCTTTTTGGCCGCTTCGAAGTTTTCCGGGCTGGTTCCTTGGAAGCCGAAGATCGCTTGTTTGTAATCGCCCACGGTAAAGACAGTGCGAGTGACGCCCTCGCCTTTTGCGCCCTCGCCTGCGAAGAAATCACCGATTAGCGCATCAAAAATATCCCATTGCGGCTTGTTGGTGTCTTGCGCTTCATCAACAAGGATGTGGTTGAATTGCCGGTCTAGCTTGAACTTGATCCAATCGCTTGCTTCTTTTGTAGACAAGAGCTTCGCGGCGCGGCGGATCAAATCGTCAAAATCCAGCAAGCCCTCTCGGGTCTTTGCCTCGTCCCAGTGCAAGGCAAAGGCGCGGCCCAATTCTAAAGATGGGACAAGAAATTCGCTCAATTCGAGCAATTTTTGGCGGGTTTTGGCATTGGCGACAGCAGCGGCCAATTCATCCTGATAACGCGCAAATTCCGGGTCAGCGTCCACAGGCTTTTTCATAGCCCTCGGCGCACCCTTTTTCGTATGGAATGCTTCGTCTAATACGCCCAACTTCGCCAAACGGCCGGACGCATCCAGCGGCAACCATTCCGCCATAGCATCAAGCGCGACTGCCGCGCCTTTTGCGTTCCAGTTCAGCAGAGTGGGACGCATTTTATGCAGCACTTCATCCGGAAAAACATCCGGCCCAAGGGCCTGTGCTGCCCAATCGATATCCGCATTGCTTGGCGCGCCCAGCATCGCCAGAACGCGCGGGCGCATTGGTGGCTGAAGCGCTGCTGGCCCCGTCCATAATTCTTGCATATTTGCGCAGCGCATGACCCATTTGCGCAAGGCATCAGGGTCTTTTCTCCGCGTAAACATGCTGACCGCATCGAGCAAAGCGGTGTCTTGCCCCCGCTCCGCCTCCACCAACATATCGGCCAAGCAATCGCGCGATAGCAATTCGCGTTCACGATCTTCCATTGGCCGCGCGCCCGGAATGATTTCTGCTTCGCTGGGGAAATTGGCTAGCAACCATTGCGCAAAGGCATGGATGGTATCGATGCGCAATCCGCCGCCCGGGCAATCCAAAACGCTGGCAAACAATGTCCGCGCGCGTGCCTGTGTTTCAGGCCCGAAATCAGCGCCAATATGCCTAAGCTCTGTCCCAAGTCTTACCGGTTCAAGCCGTACCCAGCGCGCCAGCACTTCATTGATCCGCACTGCCATCTCGGCCGCGCCAGCCTTGGTGAAAGTCAGGCACAATATATCTGCTGGGCGCACATTGGGTTCAAGCAGGAGGCGCAGCACCCGCGCCGATAAAACCTGCGTCTTGCCTGTGCCTGCAGAGGCGGAAAGCCAGACAGATTGCACCGGATCAACGGCGTGACGCTGAGCGTCTTTAAGTTCGAAGACTGCTCCGCTCACGGTTTACCCTCCGCGCCGCTTTCATCATCGCCCAAATTGCGCTCCCACTCATCGAGCCGCATCAATTGGTCGTACGTGTTATAGCCTTTGTAATCAGGATTATGACGCGCGGTAAATGGCTGCGTTCCCTTGATAAATTGCGTTATTGCCGTCCCAAGGAATTCAGAATGCTTGGCCAGAAAATCCTCCGGCTCACGGCGTTCGTCCTTCTTGCGCGGAATTTTCAGCATATCGCTGACTAAGCCAAAGCTGTCCTTATCCTTTTTCAAGGACCAATATTCAAAGCTGCGCGCCTTGCCAGACGCGATGACATGCCCGTCTTGCTTGAAGCCACCCTCGCCCGCGATCATACCTAGAAGACCCAATTGTAACGCGAAGCCTGCGTCCACTTCTGCATAGGATGGCGGTTTGCCTGTCTTATAATCAACAATAATAAGCGAGCCGTCTTCAAGCTGGTCAATGCGGTCGGCGCGGCCATAAATGCGCACGCTATCCACCATCATATCGCCCTTGCATTCGGTTGCGATTACACGGCGGTTCGGTTCAGCTTCGCGTACTTTGTCGGCGATCCATTCCAATGCTTCGAGTAGGCGCGGTCGCCACAACCCCCAAAGCAATGGATGGACATTTTCATCTCGCAAATGCTGCTCAGCGATTTGAGTGATCGAAGCAGACGGATCAGCTTTGCGTGCTTTGTGCCATGCGTCGAGAATATCATGCGCAACCGTACCCTGCCATGCCGGACCAATGGTTGCATCCAGCGCCTCCATCTCATTCAAGCGTAGAATATCACTGGCATAAAACTGAAAGGCATCGCCCAATAGCCGGTCAAGTCCCGTGACCTTTATCGGAACATTTCGCAATTGCGGCGCTGGGTTTGGCTTTGGCCGGTCATATTGCGGAGTTGGTTCGGCCTTGCGATCAAGCGCTTTCGCCCATTGCGGCGCATCTTCTTGCCGGTGCTTAATGCGCAGCTCGCCAAGCAAAGCCTCAACTCGCAACAAAAAGCGAGAGGGAATTGCAGGTCCGTCTGCATCACGTGCTGATCGGCTGAGTACGACCTTTGGCGCGCCTAGGGCGCCTGCCAAATCATGCGCCGACAATCCAATCCGAAAGTCTGCTCCTGGCACGCCCAGCGCGCGCAATATTGGCGGCGCAAGCAAGGGATCAGGGGACGGAATTCGCGGCCAGCTGCCCTCGTTCAAGCCTCCACAAATCACCACATCGGCCCTTGTCATGCGTGATTCAAGCAGGCCGTAAATTGCAACATGCGGATGCCCGCCATAGGGCGGGCGAACCGCAATTTGCGCCATGGCTTCGCTCAGAACCTTTTGCAATTCAACCGGGTCGAGCATGGTTTCTGCGGCGCTGGCGTGCTCGCGCAAATCCTCAACGAAGCGTGACAAGGCTCGCCCATCTTCATTGCCCCAAAGCTCCTCTCCCGCCAGAGCATCGGCAGCGGCCAATAGCGCATCTAGCGTTTCGGCAAGCGGTGCATGCAGCACCTCGGACAAAACAAACAGCTGAGCAAGAACAGGCTCCAGCGCTTCCCACCATTCTTCGACGCCAGCCTTTTTAGCCGCTTCCCGCAAAGGCGTGAGGCCAGGCGCAGGACGCGGTCCGCGCAGTCTTACGTCAAATTGCCGAACAGCCTCCAGCCAATCAGCGCGTTCTTCACCACGCTTTACTAGGGGGTGGGACAAAGCCGATATCAATGGGACGGGCGCGCAATCATCGCTGATCAATTGCGCCAATTGCAGCAACATGCGTCCTGCCGCGGTTAGATGCAGCGGGCGCCCGGCGGTGTCATCAGCATCGATGCCCCAGCGTTTCAAATGGCCAACCACTCGCCGTGCTAAGCCCCTGTCGGGTGTAATTAACGCTGCGCGCTTTTCTGGTTCTTCAAGAGTTTGGCGAATAAGCAGCGCAATCGCCTGCGCCTCCTCTTCCAAAGTCGGAAGAGCCATAATTTCAACGCCGGATAGGCTGCGGCTCGATGGACTCAAATCCGCCCAGGATTTGCTCGCCTCTGGAGGTAAGAAAAGAGCGGATATCGCCTTGCTACGCTCCGGCGGCGATGCGCCCACTCCTTTACGGTGCCATGGCTCAACCTCACCGCGATTAACGCCCATTCGGCCCAACAGTAATTTGAGATGATATTGCGGATGGGTGACCGCATCACTTGCACCAAATACCTCGCTATCTGGATCATCAGACTGGCCAGCGCGGCCCAATTCGTCCCACGCTGCATCATCCATATTGAGATCCAGATCGGGCAGGATCACTGCGCCATTTGGCAATTCTGAAACCACGCGAAGAAGCCGCGCTAAGGCAGGCGCTGCGCTGGTAACACCGGCGGCAACAATTGGGGTTTGCGGCGGGGATGCGCGCCAATCATCAGCCGCCTTGTCAAACAAGCGATTGCGGCGATCTGCTGCATCAAGTTCGCCGCGTTCCGCAAGCTGATTACGCCACAGCAATTGTACTTTGGCAAAGAGCCAGAGGTTGTTTTGCCAATGTTCGGCAACATCAGGAAAGCGGTTTTGAACCTTTTCGGAAAGCACGTCTTCGGGCGTTACTTCTTCCGCCGTTAGCCGGTCCAGCGTCGCCCCCATTTCACGCGCCAATCTGAGCAAAGCTGCACCGCCGGGCACATCGCGGCCCGTGCTTTGATAAGCGGCAGCAATATGCTTGGAAAGCTCCAGCCAGCGCCGCATTGGATCACTTGCTGGCGGAATATCATTGGTGCCGAGCGGATCGAGCATGGGCCCGAGTGCCTCGCCCAAATCCAAATCACCGACCATCACCATGCGCGGCATCAACATGCCGGCCATGTCATTCTCGCCGCAGTATCGTACAAACGCTTCTGTTAAAGTGCGCGCGGCGCGGCTGCTCGGCAACAATAATGTCAGTCGAGCAAGCCCGAAATTCTCGTCGGCATATCGCGGGACAAGACCAGCGACCAAGGCATCAGCAAAACCGCGATGCGCGGCTATCGAGTATATCTTTGGCCCTGACCGTTCAGCCATCTTTTAGCGCAAGTTCAGTCGGCGCAATCGCCTCTGGCGTGCCAACCTCGAACCACTGGCCATTGAAAGCAGTGCCATACAGACGCCCCTCCTCAATAGCACGCGACCAGAGGATATTGGTTGAAAACTTACCATGCGGGGCATCGCGCAAAAGGCGGTGTGACACCAGCTGAATGCCGGTATAAATATATGGCGCAGTCTCATCCGGTATGCGCCGCGACAAGACCCCGTTTTCAGCTATGTGGAAATCGCCCTGCCCGTTGAAGTTGGCAGCCCGGCTATGCGGCACAACCAGCAGAAGCGCATCCATTACTTCGGGATTCCAAACCTGCGACAATTCATGAAAGGCGCTCGATGTGCCATCGATCCAGATATTATCAGCATTCAAGCAGAAGAACGGATCGGGCAAATGCGCCTTCGCCTTGATCATCCCACCGCCTGTCTCCAGCAGCAATTCCCGTTCATCTGAAATAGTCACCGCAGGCGAAGCGCGCTTTGCCAAATGCCCTTCAAGCACGTCGGCGAGATAATGCACATTGATGACAGCCTTGGTGACGCCCGCCTGTTCCAACCGGTCAAGTGCATGATCGATCAGGGGCTTGCCTGCAACCGGCACCATCGGCTTTGGTTGAGTGTCGGTAAGCGGCCGCATCCGCGTTCCCATACCAGCAGCCATGATCATCGCTGTATCGCTGGCCAATGTGCTCACGCGATCTTGCCCCCATGCGATTTGCGGATGGTTGCGGGAATATTCACCTCAAACCACTGTGCCACCGGCTCAAGCGCGGGATGCGCTAAGTCGCGCTCCATCGCTTCCCAAACGCGCGGGATGAAGTCGAGATAGCGCGGCTTTTTGTCACGCACATAAAGCCGCGTGAAAATGCCGATGATCTTGGCGTTCCGCTGTGCCCCAAGTCGCGCATAATCCGCCACAAACTCCTCGCATGTGTCAGCCTGCTGGCAATAACGCTCAAGCATCGCCGCCTCCAGCTCTGGGCTGACTTCACGCCGCGCATCTTGCAACAAAGATACAAGGTCATAGGCAGGATGACCAACCAGCGCATCTTGGAAATCAATGAGGCCCTGCGGCCCATTGTCTGCTCGCGGATCATCCAAGAGCATAATGTTCTCAGCATGATAATCGCGCAGCACGGTAACGCCGGGATCTTGCCGCGCCATCATTGGGGCAAGTGCTGTTTCCCACGCCGCAGCATGGCCATCCACATCGACCTGAAGGCTCATCGCAGGACAATACCAGCTGGTGAACAGCTCCGTCTCGCGCTGATAGACAGCCATATCATATGGATCGAAGGGCCCCGCTGCGCATTTGTGCAGATCCGCGAGCGCATCAATTGCGCCTGAATAGGCAGCCATCTCGCCATCAGGATTGTCATCCAGCCAATCGCGCATCCGGTCATCGCCGAAATCTTCAAGCAGAACCCAGCCTTGGGCCGCATTGCTGCCGTAAATTACCGGTGCGCGAAGACCATTCTCGGTCAGCCATTTGGCGACATTGAGGAACGGTTCTGGGTCTTCTGTCGGCGGCGGCGCATACATTAGCATCGCCTTGGCATCGGGTTTACGCAGCCGGAAATAACGCCGGAATGAGGCATCGCCGGGAATTGCATCAATCGCGCAGCCGCTCCAACCGCAACTGTTCAAAAATTCCATCATGCCTTCGGGATATTCGTTCATGGTAGACGCCCTAGCCAATCTGTGCCCGCTTCCACAATCGCCTTGCGGCCGCCGCCCACAGATTGGCCCACAATTTCAATCCTTATTCCAAGACATTCAGGCAAATGATCAAACCCGCCAGCGTGATCGGGCCATTCAGCGATCAGAACCGCATCCTGACGGTAATCTTCCAGCCCAAGCTCGCGAACCTCTGATGGATCATCCAGCCTGTAAAAATCAGCGTGAACAGCAGCCACCCGCATCTCGGGACCATCGTAGGTTTCCAGGATTGTGAAAGTTGGCGATGGGACTTCACCAACATGCCCCAATCCCGCCAAAATTGCGCGCGCCAGAGTGGTTTTGCCCGCGCCCAATCCGCCGGTTAGTGCGACCACATCACCTGGCCTTATTTGCGCGGAAATCCTCGCGCCAAAATCTGACATTGCGTCAAGGTCGGGGCATTCAACCATCATGACGGGAACGGGTCACGGTAAGTGAATAATCGCGCTAGTGCCGGTGCCCAGCTCGCTGATAATTTCAAGCGTGCCGCCATGCGCCTCCACCAATTGGCGGGTCAGCGGAATACCCAGACCGCGGCGCTGTTCAAGGCTGCCATCGGACTTAGTGCGAAGACCGTCGAGCGCGCGGGCTAGCTCTTCCTCGCTCATGCCGCCGCCATTGTCGGAAACAACAATCCGCGCGCCGTCACGGGTGCGGGCGACATCGACGAGGATCTTGCCGCTCTCGCCTTTATTCTTGGCAGTGCCTGCAATCGCATTGTCGACGAGGTTCCCAATCGCGCGGCCAAGCTGTTTTTTATCGGCTTCGATCTTGCCGCCCGCATTCCCGCGCAACTCCAGCGTCAGACCCGCTTCATCAATGGCCGCTTCACGCTCACGAACGACATCAGAGACAAATGGCAGCAATTCGGTCCGCTTCATGTTGAGCGGCAGCAAGCCTGCCTCGCTTTGCGACAGATCGAGCACATTTTCCACTTGGTCTGTCAGGCGCGCGACCGAATCGAGAATTGCTGCAACATATTCACCCATCTGATCGCTCACCGGCCCGGCAGCGCCGCTTTCAATCAATTCTGCAAAGCCGCTAATCGAGGTTAGCGGCGTGCGCAATTCATAAGACATATTGGCCAGGAAGCGCGCTTTGACGGCATCGGCCTCTTGCAATGCCTGATTGCGTTCGAGCAGAGCGCGCTCTGCCTTTTGCGAATCGGTAATGTCGAGGACTGTCAGCAAGCCATTGCCATCTGGCAGAGGCACGCCTGCAAATTCCACTCCGCGCCCATTTGCCAAATCAATGCGCCCGCCTTGCTGTTTGCGGTCAAGCGTTGCTGCGCGAATGACCTCGCCAATGGCTTTTGCCTTGGCCGGTTTCGCCAGATTTGGTCGGATCGCAGCAAGCAGATCGTCAGCGGATGGATGCGAATCGAGCAATTCTGGCTCCAGACCCCAAATCCCTGCGAACCTGCGATTCCACAATTGCAGAGAACCATCCGGCGCAAATACCGCAATCGCTTCAAACAAACTATCGAGGGTGGCCGTACGCGTCCGCAGCAAGGTGTCTCGCGTCGCAGACAGTGCCAATTGCTCCGTCCGATCCTCTGCGATTAGCACCAAGCCGCCATCGGGCATTGGCTGGGCGACCATGCGCAAATGCGTGCCGCCCGATAATGGCCATGCTTCTTCGATAGAGACATCACTTGTGAACCAGCTGCGATGCTCCGTGCGCCAGGCGGGGAAGTCACGCACTTCTGGTGTCCGTCCCTTTTCCCGGGAATCTGAAAGAAATCGGTCAAACGGAAGGCCTTCGCTTACCGCAGCTGGAGACAGCTCGAACAAACGGTGGAATGGCTGATTGGCAAAAACAAGGCGCGACTGCGAATCGAATTGCGCGACGCCAATGGATAGCTGATCCAGCATCGCGCGCTGCGCATCGCGGAACGCGCGGAATTGCCGCGCCAAATGCTCCATATCCTCAATGTCGATGGCGTAACCGGCGATTCCATCACTGCCCAATGGCAAATCGCTGACGCGCAATGACCGGCGCTCGTTTAGGATGGTGGCGGTGACAATACGCTCGCTCGCCGTGCCGCTTTGCGCCGCTGTTTCCGCCAGATCAGCAGGCGTTACGCCGTCCACATCTTCCAGCAATTCAATCTGTTCGCGCACGACTTGATCGGCATTATCCGCACCAACTGCAGTGACATATGCGCTGTTCACAAGGCGCAATTTTGCACCCGTGCCCCGGAACCACATAGGAATAGGTGCAGCTTCAATTAGGCCAACCAGCGCGGTGAAATCACCTTGCGCGCGATTGGCAGCATCGCGCAATTGCGCCAATTCGCTTTCGCTTTCGGAAAAATCGAACACCCACACTAATGCCGCGCCGCCCGGCGAAATTTGCGGATCAGCCAGCGAACCGCGAAATGCGAGGCTGCGGTTCGAACCCTCTGGCGTAATCGCTAGCCGGAACGGCTTTGCAGTTTTTTGCGTTGTGCGGATCGCCTCGGCAAATTCATCCAATTGCATCTTGGAAAGGCCGGCACCACTCTCCCCGCCATCCAGCTCGCTTAAAAATGCGGGCATCGCTTCCAGCCCAAGCCAACCTGCCAAACGGTCAGGCGCCTCCACCCGTCCATCGGCGCGCACAAGAAGGGGGATCGCTGGCGCTTCATCCAACATCCGGTTCGTGCGCAATAGCGATGTTCGGATCGCCTCAAAGCGTCGCACGCGATTGGACGCGCGGATCATCAGCACAGCGGCACCGATGGTCCAACCGGCAAGCAGCAGCCCAATAATGGCCAAGGCGAGAGGCGATAGCTCCATGTAAGTCAGCTATGCGTCATCGCGGCTCGATGCAATGGGGCAAACATATGAAACGCGCAGGAAAAAGGGGCATTCCAGCAAGCTGCGTAAGCAGCCCGTCAGAACACCCCTTTAAAATACGCCGTTTTGGCGCGCTACTGCTTAGTAGCGGTAATGATCCGGCTTGAATGGGCCAGCCTGAGGCACACCGATATAATCGGCCTGCTTTCCGCTCAACCGGGTCAATTCCACGCCGAGTTTCTCAAGGTGCAACGCTGCCACTTTCTCATCGAGATGCTTCGGAAGGACGTAAACGTCATTCTTATACTCATCCGCTTTCGTGTAGAGCTCGATCTGCGCTAGCACTTGGTTGGTGAAGCTAGCGCTCATCACAAAGCTTGGGTGACCAGTGGCGCAGCCAAGGTTTACGAGGCGGCCCTTGGCAAGGATCAGAATGGAGCTGCCATCTGGGAAAGTGACCTGGTCGGTACCTTCTTTGATTTCTTTCCAATCATAATTATCAAGCGCGCTGATTTGGATCTCGCTGTCGAAGTGACCGATGTTGCAGACAATCGCCATGTTTTTCATGGCTTCCATCTGAGCGCCGGTAATCACGTCTTCATTACCAGTTGCAGTCACAAAAATGTCTGCGCGTTTGACTGCATTGTCCATCGATACAACTTCAAAGCCGTCCATCGCCGCCTGAAGCGCACAGATTGGGTCGACTTCTGTTACCATTACGCGGGCACCGCCATCGCGCAGTGAAGCGGCAGAGCCTTTGCCGACATCGCCGTAACCCGCCACACAGGCGACTTTACCGGCTAGCATAACGTCTGTGGCGCGGCGGATGGCATCCACCAGCGATTCTTTACAGCCGTAAAGATTGTCAAACTTCGACTTGGTCACACTGTCATTCACGTTGATCGCTGGGAAAGGCAATTTGCCCTGCTTTGCAATCTGATACAGGCGCATAACGCCAGTGGTGGTTTCTTCCGAAACGCCTTTTATGTTCTGTACCGATTCGGTCAGATAGCCGGGCTTAGCTTTTACATAGGCTTTCAATGCGCGCTGAAATTCGATTTCTTCTGCATTGGCTGGTGCAGGCATTTCTTCGCCTGCTTCGATCCGGGCGCCCCACAATGCGAACATGGTCGCATCGCCGCCATCATCGAGGATGATATTGGCCGTTTGATCGGCGTCCGCATCGGTTGACCAATCGAAGATATTGCCAACATAATCCCAGTATTCTGCAAGAGTTTCGCCCTTAATCGCGAACACCGGAATGCCTTGATCGGCGATTGCTGCTGCAGCATGATCCTGAGTGGAGAAGATGTTGCAAGTCGCCCAGCGCACATCAGCGCCCAGAGCCACCAATGTTTCAATCAGCACAGCTGTTTGAATGGTCATATGCAGCGAGCCGGTAATCCGCGCACCTTTCAAAGGCTGCGTTTCGCCGAATTCATCGCGCAAAGCCATCAGGCCCGGCATTTCAGTTTCAGCAATGGCGATTTCATCGCGGCCATATTGTGCCAGAGCGATGTCTTTAATGATGTAGTCTTTACCGGCTACGAGAGTTGCCACAATCGTGTCTCCTGATTGGAAAGTTTGCGCCTGATGAGACGTGCAGAATTGCACGGCCCTTCGGCTATGACAGCGCCATAGCGAGGGACGCCCCTGCAAGCAAATATAAACGTATCTTTATATATCTATCTCTGTTGAATTACGCAGTCATACTTAGCGTATCGCCAGTTGCGCATTTGGGACCGGGCTGAGCAACTCTTCAGACGCCAATGCAAGACTTGCCCCGCCGCGCCGCTGATTTAAAGCAGCGGTCGCGCCTTTCAGCCCTTCAAAACTCAGCCACGGGTGTCCGCCGCCATAGCCATTCGCAATTCCAACGCCGATCTTGTCGAGAGCAAGGCGGCCCCCGCGCTTGCCGTGCTGTGCCTCAAGGCTGCTGCGCAAGTGGGAACCGGCCTGCCGCAATTCTGGCAGGTAATTTGCCGTGAAGCGCTCATACTCAGGCTGAAAATCATGCGCACCTGTTCGGCAACGCAGGCTGGTGACCATCAACATAATATTGAGCTTGCGAATATTCTCCGCATGCCGCGCCTCAACAGCTTCAACCTGTGCGGCAGCTGGGGTAACAATAACGATACTGGACATAGTGAGCGCCGCCAGCACTCTGGTAACAACGCGTTTGAAACTTTGCATAAGCCTAGTCTCTTCCCTGTTTCACAGCGCCGGCTTGTTATTGAACCTTGGTCTGTGGCCTCCCAGCGCATTCAAACAATGAGCGAGGATGTTTACGGGCGCTTCAAGATTGACCGTGAAGCGGGCTTAACCATGCAAAAAGCTCTGATATGCGTGCCGCCAGACAAAGAAGCGCTTGCGAGAACGCACCGCATTGCTAAGCCTTTGTGCAGAGTGTTTCTCACAAAAGGACAATGCATATGACAATCGCAGTTGGAGACAAATTGCCAGACGTAGCTATGGTCAAGGCCACAGCAGAAGGCCCTGAGCAGGTTCAGGCTTCGGAATATTTCGCCGGTAAAACGGTCGCGCTTTTCTCTGTACCGGGCGCCTTTACCCCGACATGTTCGGCCAAACATTTGCCAGGCTTCGTTGAAAAAGCTGCTGAACTCAAAGCCAAAGGCGTTGACGAAATTGTCGGCACTGCGGTCAATGACGCGTTTGTTATGGGCGCATGGAATGCAGCATCAGGCTCTGCTGACATCACCATGCTGGCAGATGGCAATGGCGACTTTGCAGAGGGTGTAG
>CALFEA010000194.1 GCA_937950385.1 uncultured Altererythrobacter sp.
AACCAATGGTTTGATGACTATATCTTCTTGACCGAAACAGGTTTGGAAGAAGATGATTTGCCGGTGTTCCAATACCTCCAGGGCGATGCGACCTATTTCGGCATTGAGGGCGAGATCAGCTATCCGTTCTTACGCGCTGACAACTATACCGTGCTGGCCGATGTGCGGGGCTCATATATTCAAGCAGAACTGGATGATGGCTCGGCCATTCCGCGCATTCCGCCGCTGAGTTTGCTTGGTGCATTGGAATATCAAAGCGATATGTTTGATGTGCGCGGCGAAGTGCAATGGTTCGACGGGCAGGATGATGTGGCCGCTTTTGAGACGCCGACATCTAGCTTTAATTATGTAAACACATCCTTAGCCTATCGTCCATTTGGCCGCGAAAAAGGCGTGACATTGTTGCTGGCAGCAGAGAACATTTTTGATGTTGAAGGCCGGCGTCATGCCAGTTTCACTAAGGATTTTGTCCCATTGGCTGGGCGCAATCTTAAGGCGAGTGTTCGGCTTAGCTTCTAGCCTGTGGGAGCCGAGGTCCGGTTTTGATGCCGGACCTCAACCCCTTGATTTCACTTAATTTTCAGCGGAAAATTTGATCTCTGCATGCTCTTGCAAACGGTCAACCAAAGCCTCGCCCAAGACTGAGCCCGGCGTTCCAATTCCGCCCGCCGCATCGCTGTGCAGCAAGGCAATGCCTGTCTCGGTGATCATCCGGCTGGTTGAGCCATAGCCTGGATCATATTTGCCTTTGACACCGTATTGGATCACTTCGCCATCGGCGGTTTCTCCAACAAACATCGCGTCGTAAAAGCCGTTTTCGCGCTCTTCTTTTGTTGGACCTTCGCCGGGCTTAGGCAATTTCGCAGTTGGGTCCCCAAAGCCGGGGTTCGCCTGCATCGCTTTAGCGATTTTCTCGCCTTCCTCGCCCGGGCCGGTCAGCACCATTTCATCATAGCGGAAGTCTTCGCCATAAGGATGCCCGCGCAGGAAATTGGTGCGGTGGATCGTCTTGGTGTTAATCACCGCCATCACAAATGGCGCAGCCCAGCTGCCAAGCTTTTCATCGAATGCAGCGGTGTCGCCGTCGGGCTGCTCGGGCCCTTCAAAGCCTTCTGCCAGCGAGAACGGGTTCTTCAATACGGGGATCAGCGAGGGGTCTTTGCCAACCGCTTCCATCGTTGCGCCCATGCTGGCAACGGTTCCGCCTGATGGCCCGCCAGCCATGCCGCGCATGCGGCCTTTCACGCGGGTTGCTGGTTTGCCGAAACGCGCCTGTGCTTCTTTTTGCAGCATCAATACGCCCAGATCAAACGGGATAGAATCGAAGCCCGACGAGAAACAAATGCGCGCGCCAGATGCTTTGGCAGCGTCAGAATATTTGCCAATCATCTGATACATCCACGCCGGTTCGCCGGACAAATCGGCGTAATCTGTGCCGGTTTCTGCGCAGGCTTTGACCATCGGTTCGCCATATAAAGTGTAGGGGCCAACGGTGGTCAGCACGACGCGGGTGCGCTCGCACATGGCGGTTAGGCTGGCAGGATCGCTGGCATCGGCAACCACCAAAGGCGTTTCTGCTGGCGCGCCGATTTCATCGCGGACCGCGGCAAGCTTTTCTTCGCTGCGCCCGGCCATAGCCCATTTGGGCTTGTCGCTCCGGTTGCCGTAATGCTGGTCAAGATATTCTGCGACCAAGCGCCCAGTATAGCCCGATGCGCCATAGATGATGATGTCAAATTCAGCCGATGATTTGGCCATGGATACACTCTCCGAAAAAAAGGGTTCTTGCCCGCTTTAATGCGCGCGCGAAGGGCATGTGTCAAAGCCGTTACGGCAATGCAGAAATTTGGGGCTGAGCTTTGAGACCAGAGCTTTGAGACCAGAGCTTTGAGGCCAGAGCCTTGGGGGCAACGCGGCCTACCTTTATTCCATTACAACAGGCACGCGCGGCAAGACGCCCGTCTGGCTAGAGATCGCCAGCAGCTTTCCATCCTCGCTAAAATGGCGCGCATCGCCGTGGGCAACGCCGCGATCAAAGGCGGACATTTGCGTGACGGATAGCACCCATCCGTGCTTGGCCGGTTGAATAAAGCGCAAGGTTGCATCCAGACTGGAACCTGCATGAGCGCGCGGGTGGGCACCGAGGAAAAAGTCGGAAATAATCGCCAATTGCGAGGCATCAATATCAAAGCCGCCAAGCGGGCGCACCCATGTCGCCTCCAGCCCGTTCTCGTGATCAGCAAGGGCAGTGCGGCGCTCATATTGTCCGATCAAATTATCGGGTGAGGCGTTCATATCAACCGGCTTAATCGGGCATTGCGATGGCGGGGGCACATCGGGCATTTGCGCAAAGATTTGCTGCTCCGATGGCTCGCGTGCGCCAACAGCGGCCAGCACGCTTTGCACCAACATCTCGCCGCGAAACACCGCGACATTCCATTGACCGATGGAGCGCCCACCGCCGCGCTGTTCGCAGCGTATGGTCAATTCTTCGGCGCGCTGTGTCGCCACCAGAAATTGGATCGTCGCCCATAATAATGGCTGCTGGGTGCACACTTCCAATGCGTCGATTGCCGCCGCCATGGCTACGCCGCCCATCACATGGCCCGCGCCTTCGGGGCCAACGGTGGCGGGCGGGGTTACCATGAGCGTGAACTCATCCTCGCGGTCCGTAGGAACCACGCGCCAAAAGGGATATTCTGCGATGCTCATGCGCGCATTTTGTCTGAAGTCCCGTGCTCTCCACCTTTCCACCCGCAATAGTGTCCGGTGGGCACCGAGCGGAAGGGGGGAGAGTACAGCCGGTTTGAGATTTTGATCAAAGCTTGGGCAGCGTCACGCCGCGCTGGCCCATATATTTGCCTGCACGGTCGGCATAAGTCGTCTCGCAAGGTTCATTGCCTTTGAGGAAAAGGAATTGGCACGCGCCTTCATTGGCATAAATCTTCGCAGGCAGCGGCGTAGTGTTGGAAAATTCCAGCGTCACATGACCTTCCCAGCCCGGCTCCAGCGGAGTGACATTCACGATAATCCCGCAGCGCGCATAGGTCGATTTGCCAAGGCAAATCACCAGCACATCCTTGGGAATGCGGAAATATTCCACCGTCCGCGCCAATGCGAAGGAATTGGGCGGAATGATGCAGCAATCGGTCTCGCGGTCGACGAAGTTCTTCGGATCAAATTCCTTCGGGTCGATGATGCTGCTGTCGACATTGGTGAAGATCTTAAACTCGGGCGCAACCCTTGCGTCATAGCCATAGGAGCTAAGCCCATAAGAAATGCAGCCATCGCGGCGCTGGGCTTCCACGAAGGGCTCGATCATGCCAGTTGATTGAGCCTGCTCGCGTATCCATTTGTCTGAAAGTATTGCCATGCGTGCACGATTCCGGAAGCAACCGAGTCGGGCAAGGCGTAATGATCTTTAATCCCCTTCTATTGAGCGCTGGTTTCGGGCCCTAGGCCCGCA
>CALFEA010000195.1 GCA_937950385.1 uncultured Altererythrobacter sp.
CGGTTACGCCCGCGCAGCATTTGGGCCGGGTTTTGTCAGGCCTCAAGAACGCGCCGCGCGACCTTATTCTTTGCTCCAAGGGCATTGAGGCGGGCACAGGACATTTGATGAATGAAGTCGCCAAAGGCGCCGCATCGACCAGTGATATTGCAGTTCTTTCCGGACCGACCTTTGCCCATGAAGTCGCCGCAGGATTACCAACCGCCGTCACTTTGGCATGCAGCGGCGGCGATACGCAGTGGGACCGGCTGTCCCCGCAAATCGCGCGGCCTGCATTCCGCCCCTATTACAGCGATGATGTAACGGGTGCAGAGATTGGCGGGTCAATCAAAAACGTGCTGGCGATTGCCTGCGGCGTGGTCGAGGGACTGAGCCTTGGTCAAAATGCACGGGCGGCATTGATTGCGCGCGGATATGCCGAAATGCTGCGCTTTGGCGGCGCATTGGGCGCACGTGCAGAAACGCTAGCGGGCCTTTGCGGATTGGGTGATTTGGTGCTCACATGTTCAAGCACATCCAGCCGCAATTTCTCGCTTGGAAAGGCGCTTGGGGAGGGCCAAAGCGCCGCTGATCTGATGGCTGACCGCAGAACCGTGGCAGAAGGCGCGCACACTGCGCCTGTTCTAAACGCGATCGCGCAAGAACGCGGCATTGCGATGCCAATTGTCAGCGCCGTGCACACTCTCCTAAAAGGCGCAGAGCCTGCTGGTGTTGTGACGCAATTGCTGTCGCGGCCGCTAACTGCTGAACAGTCTCAGTCAGAAAGCAATTCCGCTTGAGCAAACCGCCTATCTCAACAACCGTTACCGGCAATGGCCCATCATCGGGCGAGAGCGATAATGAGGACCTTGAGGCGATCGCAAAAGGCGGGCGCACCAATGTGATGGGCTTTGTCATGCGCTTGATCGCGCGCATCCCATTCTTACTGATTGCCGGACGGCTCTATGGCCTCGATGCAGTGGGGCGCTATGCCTATGCGTTGATCTTGATCGAGCTATTTGCGCTGATGTGCTCCTTAGGAGAAAAACGCGGATTGGCGCAGCGTTTGACGGAAGGGGAAGGCGATGAAACCAACCTCGTCTATGACGGGCTTTTAACCGCCTTCATCCTATCGTGCATTGCCGGGCTGGTATTGTTCCTAATCCCCGCGCCATTGTTCCCCAATGGGATGAACAGCTCGCTCGACATATGGCTGGTGGCGGCCATTCCCGCCTTTGCGATGACCGAAATTCTGCTGGCAGCGCAGGCCTATCGCTATGATATTGCGACCACAGTGCGCGCACGCGCGATTGTGGAGCCGTGGACGATATCGATCATGGTGGGTGTGTTTTTCTTCATCCCAGCCACGAAAGACGCAGGTCTAGCGCTGGCGTTTATCGCATCGATTTATGCGGCGTTTTTCACAGCGCTTTGGTCATTCCTGCGCACATATGGCCTGCCCGTGGGTTGGAAACCAAGCTGGCGTTATATGGTCGATATGACGACGCGCGCATTGCCCTTGGTCGGCGCAGATGCAGTGGAGTGGAGCACGCGCCGCATCGACATCTTTATCCTAGGCTTGTTTGCATCACCGGCCGCGGTTGCATTCTATTATATGGCGCAGCAAATCGCGAGCCTGCCGCAAAAATTGAAGACCAGTTTTGAGCCCATTCTTTCGCCCGTTATCACCAAAAACCTGAAGAAAAAGAACTATGGCGCAATCGCTGCCCAGGTTCGCCAAGTCGGCTTTTGGATCATCGCGGTGCAATTAGGTATTGCGCTTGCGCTGGTTATTCCGGGCGAGGCTTTCATGGGGCTAATCGGTCCGCAATATGTCGCAGGCACTGGCGCCCTTGCGTTTCTTTTGGCCGCAGAAGTTGCCGCCAGCATGGCAGTCGTATCAGAAAGCGTGCTGGTTTATGTGGCCCGCAAGCGCAATTTCTTGATCTCTATCGGGGTCATCGCATTGCAGGCTGTGCTCACCATTGCGCTCATTCTGCTGGCCGACCATTTGGAGCTGACCGAGCCGTTTAAAGCGGCGGGCGCAGCAATGGCCTTAATGCTAGCATTGGCAGTGTCGAGTTTGGTCAAAGCGCTGTTTCTCAAGAAGCTACTCAAAGCCCCTGTCAGCAATTGGCGCTGGGCATTGGTGACCGCCACAGCACCAGCCGTTGTGGTCGGCTTTCTTGCGACTTTCCTGCCTGAATGGATGGAGCTGCTTGTCGGTGTACCAGCGATCTTGGCGACCTATGGCTATGTCATATGGAAGCGCGGATTTGGCGAAGAAGACCGCGTGCTTTTCCGCAAGAATATCGGCGGCGACGCGAAGAAATAGGGCGCTGCGCCGGCCAGCCATTCGCCGCTCACGCACAACGTTCAGTCGCGGTTCAAGCCACCAACCGATGATTGGCCAGCTTATGTGGGATTGGGAGAAGTGGTGATGCGAAATATGCGGATTTTAGGCGGCGTAGCCTTGGTTGCCTTGCTTTCAGGTTGCGCGGCGACATCGGATGATATGGCGGTTAATGATGCAGGCTCGCCGGTTATTGCGCAAGCTCCTCCGCCTCCGCCACCACCACCTCCTGCGCCGCCACCGCCGCCCTCTGTCAGTTCTGAGCAAGTTGTCGTTTCAGGCGCGAAATTAAACCGTGCAGGGGCCGCCCGCAGTGATGCTGTGCCAGCCTTCGCCCGCCGCCCTGCCCCAGGCTATATCGGCATCCCGCCGGTCATCGTGCCCAGCGACCCAGGCCGCGAGCAATATGATGGCAAAGAGGTTTCGCCGGTTAAAGTCGTCTCGAGCGAGCCAGTCTCAACCTTCTCGGTCGATGTCGACACCGGGGCTTATGCCAACACCCGCCGCTTTTTGACGCAAGGCCAAGTGCCGCCGCGCGCCGCCGTGCGTACAGAGGAAATGATCAATTATTTCCGCTATGATTATCCCAAGCCCGATAGCCGCTCGCAGCCTTTTAGCGTCACCACCGATGTCGCCACCACGCCGTGGAATGACGACACCTATTTGATGCGCATCGGCCTGCGCGGTTATGATCTGCCACGCGCCGAACGCCCACCCGCCAACCTCGTATTCCTGATGGATGTATCCGGTTCCATGGGCAGCGCAGACAAATTGCCTTTGGTCAAAACGGCCCTTGCTGGCCTTGCCGGCGAATTAGGCAAGCAAGACCGCGTTTCCATCGTCGTTTATGCCGGTGCTGCTGGCATGGTGCTGGAGCCAACCAATGACACGCGCAAAATCCGCCGCGCTTTGGATGAGCTGCGCGCTGGCGGCTCGACCGCTGGCGGAGCGGGCATTAAACTCGCCTATCAAATCGCAGAGGACAGCTTCATCAAAGGCGGCGTAAACCGCGTGATCCTAGCCACTGATGGCGATTTTAACGTCGGCCTATCGAACCGCGATGCACTGGTCGATATGGTCAAAGACCGCCGCGACAAAGGCATTACGCTGACCACGCTCGGCTTTGGTAGCGGCAATTTGAATGAAGCGATGATGGAGCAGATCGCCAATCACGGCAACGGCAATTACGCCTATATCGATAGCGCGCTTGAAGCCAAAAAAGTGCTGGGCGATGAAATGAGTTCGACGCTGTTCACCATTGCCAAGGATGTGAAGATACAAGTCGAATTTAATCCTGCCGTTGTCAGCCAATACCGGCTTGTCGGCTATGAAAACCGTGCACTGCGTGAACAAGACTTCAACAATGACAAGGTTGATGCAGGCGATATTGGTGCAGGCCATCAAGTCACTGCGATTTACGAGATTGTGCCTGCGGGCAAGAAGGGCTGGATCTCCCCTCGCCGATATGAGGATAAAGTCGCTGCCGCCGCAGCAAGCCGCATGACAGAGGCGGCGCATGTCAAGTTGCGGTATAAATTGCCCACTTCCGACACATCCAAACTGGTGGATTACGTCGTCACCAATCGCGACATTGCAAATGCACGGGCGCCGCGCGGTGACTTTGCCTTTGCCGCCTCTGTGGCAGCATACGGTCAAATGCTGCGAGGGGATGAGCTGATGAATGGCTTTACCTTTGCCGATGCAGGGCGGCTCGCTGGCAAGCAAACTGATTATTGGCGGCAAGAGTTTTTGCGCCTGAATGATGTGGCGGGATCGCTGAAAGATACCGGAGATAATGTACGCAGCGGGGGTTAGCCTCTTTCCAAGCTTGGCTTTGACCGGCTAAGGATAGGGGCATGACCAAGCGCTCCATTATCAGCCCCAATATCGCCATTATATGCGGCGCAATTTTGGTGAGCATTACGGCGATACTGGGCGCGCGGATGAGCGATGCCGCCTTTGCCGCTGATTTGTCATCGCAGGCGGATACACAGTTGAGTGAAATTGGCGCGGGCGACGTAAAAACCCGCTTTTCCACGCGCGGGCGGTGGCCAACCCG
>CALFEA010000196.1 GCA_937950385.1 uncultured Altererythrobacter sp.
CCTCCGCCCAGCTGAGATAGATGGCGCGCGAACCGATCTGGCCGCCTGCTTCGCTATCCAAAAAGGCTACATCTCCAAGCCCGCCTTGGCGGCCAAAATCTACCGTTGGAGCGCCTGCAATCGCGGTCTTTTGGCGCGAATTGGTATCGTAAAGGAACAGGCCGCCTGCTTTTTCGGTCACGACCATCTTGTCCGTGCCTGGAACAAAGGCAGCCGCCCAACCTTTGTCGAATGTGCCATGTTCTTCGGTGGTGAATGCAACCGGTTCGGCGCTGTTATCTTGCGCATTGCCTGCCGCGGTGTCCACATCATTGGCCGTACTGCAACTTGCGAGAGCCAGCGCGGCGGGGGATAGAAGAGACGCAATTTTGAGAGAATATGTCATGCTATTTGGGGCTCCCAGCGCATTAATTGGTTTGGCGAATTTCACCATTGGGGTTGATGAGGCGGGTCGCGGCCCGCTTGCTGGACCAGTTGTGGCGGCAGCTGTTGTGCTTGGCAATAGTGTACCGCAGGGTCTTGCAGATTCCAAAGTGCTTTCGGCGAAAAAACGTGCCGTGCTGGAGGGGCAAATCCATGAAACTTGCGCTTGGGCGGTTGGGATTATCGAGCCCAGTCACATTGATGAAATCAATATCTTGGCGGCCACTATGGAGGCTATGTGTCAGGCAGTTGCTCGATTGTGCGAAGGCTTGGACGCTGACCCGCAAGAGATTTTGATCGATGGCAATATAACACCGCATGGCCGCGCAAAGCACTGGCGCTGGCCAGCAAGGGCGATTGTTGGCGGGGACGGGATCGAGCCATGTATTTCTGCCGCCTCCATCATCGCAAAGGAATACCGCGACCGCATTATGATCGCGGCGGCAATGGATTATCCTGAGTATGGCTGGGAGAGCAACAAAGGCTATGGTTCAAAGCATCATATAGAGGCTTTGCGCAAATACGGCCCGACCCCGCTGCACCGCCATAGTTTTGCCCCCGTTGCGCAGGCTGCGCTTTTGTAAATCTACGAGCTATCCAAGGCGAAAAACTTGTTCTAAACGCGCGCCATGACTGAAACTGTTTTGATGATCTTAGGCGGGCTAATCGGGCTCGCAGTTGGCGGCGAGTTGCTGGTGCGCGGGGCTGTGGGCATTGCGCAAAAACTTGGTGTTTCAAATTTGTTCACCGGCCTAGTTATTGTCGGCTTTGCCACAAGCATGCCTGAAATGGTGGCAAGCGTGCAGGCTGCTTTAGAAGGCTCACCGGGGATTGCATGGGGCAACATCGTTGGGTCAAACCTTGCCAATACGCTGCTGATATTGGGCGCCACCGCTTTGATTGCGCCGATTGCGATCACTGGTGGAGGGCGCCGTGATGCGGTTGTGGCATTGATTGCGACATTGCTTTTGACAGGTATCGCCTATTCCCAGTTGGGCAGTGTCGGCATTGGAGCCGGTTTGTTGATCGCAATCGTTCTCTACATCGTTTGGCGCTACAAAAACCCAGGCGCTGCGCAGGAAGAGGATGAAGAGGAAGACGCTCCGCAAAACACTTTGGTTGCCGGCGCATTGTTCGCTGGCGGCTTGGCGGTACTTGTGTTTGCCGGCCAAATTCTTGTCACAGGCGCGATTGAAATGGCGACAGTGCTGGGTGTCAGTGAAACTGTGATTGGGATCACCGTTGTGGCATTGGGGACCAGCCTGCCAGAACTGGCCGCGTCGATTGCTGCTGCATTGCGAGGTAAGCCGGGTCTGGCGATCGGCAATGTGGTCGGCTCCAATATTTACAACATATTCCTGATCGGCGGTGTGACGATGAGCATTGCGCCGCTTGCTTTGCCACAAAATTTGTTGGGCGCGCAATTGGGCTTGCTGGTCGCAAGCGCAATCGCTCTACTAGCGCTTTTGTGGTTCGCCAAAAGGATTGGGCGCGCGCTTGGTATGCTGCTCCTGGCGGCATTTGTCGGCAATGTTGTGTTCGTTTTTGCCTGAAGCTCTGCTTGAATTTCGACCTAAGGACAGTCTTGAGGCGTGTGAGTCCTGCGGGCCACACCCCCACATAGCGGTTGCATAAAGCTGCGAGGACTCAACATCTTGTGGGGGACTCTTTTCGTTCTCCCCAAAGTCTGGGGTAATAACGCCGCGTTAACCATAATCTGCGATCAATTAAGCCTTGACGGTTTGCCCCAATGGACTCACCCTGTGGATAAGTCTGGGGTTAATCGAAATATAAGGTGTTGAACATGGGCGTCCATGAACCGGTGAAATTGCGCGAAACAGGGGCTGTTAAAGCGCCCAAACGGTTGCGCAAAACCAAGGTTGACGATCGCCAGCTGCACCTGCCGCTTAGCCAGATCCTCGACGGGGATTGTGTGGAAGCGATGCGGTCATTGCCCACAGACAGCGTTGATCTGATCTTTGCCGATCCGCCCTATAATCTTCAGCTAGGCGGCGATTTGAACCGGCCCGACGGCAGCCAAGTGGATGCAGTCACCGATCACTGGGACCAATTCGACAGTTTTCAAATCTATGACAAATTCACCCGCGATTGGCTGACAGAGGCGCGTCGCATTCTAAAGCCAGACGGCGGCCTGTGGGTCATCGGCAGCTATCACAATATCTACCGCGTCGGCGCGATATTGCAGGATCTGGGTTTTTGGATTCTCAACGATATCGTCTGGCGCAAAACCAATCCCATGCCCAATTTCAAGGGCACGCGCTTCACCAATGCGCATGAGACTTTGCTGTGGTGTTCGCAGGGCGAGAAATCGCGGTATCACTTCAATTACCGCGCGATGAAAACGCTGAATGATGAGCTGCAAATGCGCAGTGATTGGGTTCTGCCGATATGTTCTGGCGGAGAGCGTTTGAAAGAGGGCGGCACCAAGGTGCACCCTACACAAAAACCTGAAAGCCTGCTTTACCGCGTGCTGCTGGCCACGACGGATAAAGGCGATGTTGTGCTCGACCCGTTCTTCGGCACGGGCACCACCGGCGCCGTGGCGAAACGCTTGGGCCGCGAATGGATCGGCTGCGAGCGAGAGAGCATTTACCGCGATGCGGCGCTGAAGCGTATTGCCAAGGAATTGCCGCTCGATGAAAGCGCGATTGAGACCATGCAATCGAAGAAGGCAGCGCCGCGCGTCGCCTTTGGTGCATTGGTGGAAAATGGCATGATCGCACCGGGCACCAAGGTGTTCGACAAGAAGCGCCGCTGGACTGCCACCGTGCGCGCCGATGGTTCTCTATCCCTCGACACAGACCCCAAGCAAATGGGTTCGATCCACGGCCTGGGTAAGGATTTGCAAGGAGCGCCAAGCTGCAATGGCTGGACGTTTTGGCATTATGACGATGGCGACGAAATTAAGCTGATTGATGCGGTTCGCCAGCTCTATTTGCTGAGCATTGAGGACTGATCGCCGCACTTTAGAAACGGCCCACCGGCTTTTGCCCTAGGCGGCGCAATTCCTGCACAAAATCACAATCTCACGTTCATCTGCGCCGTCACATTTGCTGTGGCGGGGGCGCAAACCAACGTGAGGATATCATGAAAAATTCCCCTATTACTCCTGCAAACTTTGCTGCGACATTGGCTTTGATGACGGCGCTAATTGCAGCGCCTGCAGTGGCTCAGTCAGAAACCAAATCCGGGCCATATATCGGTGTCAGCGGCGGTATCGCTTTGCCAGGTGACAGCAGCAATTCCGGCGAGTTTGACGCCGATGTTGCCGCCACGGCCGACTTTGACGCTATCCCTGCTGGCACAGAACTTGGCTGGGAAACGGAAAACGACAATGGCTTCGCGCTCAGCGGGCAATTTGGGTACGCCTTTGAAAACGGCTTTCGGGTCGAATTGGAAGGTGCATATAGCGAATATGACGCCGACACGCATACGGGCTTAACCGTTGGCGGGGCAGACATTGATGGCGCTGATGTAGCCGTTTTGACGCGGGGCGCAGCAGATGCTGCGAACCCAACTGTCGGTGCAGTGATTGCTGATGGCCAAGGCGGTGTGAAAAACTTCGGCCTGTTCGGGAACGTGTTTTACGACATTGAGACAGGCAGCGCCATCAAGCCCTATGTTGGGGCAGGCCTCGGCTATCAATGGACCGAGGTAAATTACAGCCCATCGGGCGTGGATGTTGGCGACGATGATGATGGCGTGTTCGCCTATCAGCTAATGGCCGGCGCCAGCGCGCAAATTTCTGAGCGTGCAGAGCTGTTTGGCCAATACACTTACCGTGCCAATGCAGAAGATGCAGATATTCCGCTGAATTTGCTGCCCGCAACATTGGGCGTGGAATCTGATCAATCGATTGTCTCGGCGGGTATTCGCTTCCGCTTTGGCGGCTAATTTTGGTGCATATGGACGAGGGGCTGCGTACAATGCGCGGCCCCTTTTTCTTTATCTCTGCCGCACCACATGACCGCATCTGAGGATTACGCGCTGATGCCAGTATCGCGCTTGCCTTGAGATAGGCTAAGCACGCGTGCATGCAAGAGAACATCTACATCCAGCCCACCGGTTTTGCCGCGAGCCCTCAAAGCGAAAGCGGCGGCGCCATTCGGCTCGCAGGAAGCATGGTTTACGCCTCTAGGTTTGCCGTGATCCGCACGCAAAATAGCAAGGTGATTGCGCGGGATCTATGCCTCGTCTCCGATTTAGAAGGGGTCATCTCTTCGCTTCCCGCTGAGCTAAAACTGGACGCAGAGGCGCAGTGGGCAAACCTTCAAACCGAGCATGTGCCATTGCAATTGGGCGAGCGGACCATCCGCCTCGATCAACCGCAAATAATGGGCATTCTCAATGTGACGCCGGATAGTTTTTCCGATAGCGGCGAGTTTTTGGAAAAGCCGGAACATGGCCGCGCACATGCTTCTGCAATGCTAGAAGCAGGCGCTGCGATTATCGATGTCGGCGGGGAAAGCACTCGGCCCGGAGCGGCGGCAACATGGGAAGGCGACGAGCTTGAACGCGTCATCCCAGCGGTGGAATATTGCGCGGCAATGGGCGCAGCCATCAGTGTCGACACACGGCGTGCGAGCGTTTTGGAAGCGGCGATCAAAGCAGGCGCACATGTCGCCAATGATGTCTCCGCCATGCGCTATGATCCGCGCAGCCAGGCGGTTGCGGCAGCTACAAATTGCCCTGTGATCTTGATGCATGCGCCGGGAACTGGCGATGATTTGCACGAGGGCGGAACCTATTCCAACGTGGTTTTCGATGTGTTCGACGCTTTGCGCCAATACCGTGATGACGCCGTGGCTGCAGGTATCGCGAGGGAACGAATTGTCCTCGATCCCGGTATCGGTTTCGGCAAAAGCTTGGCGGAGAATTTGACGATCCTCAATGCCTTGCCGCTTTATCATGCTTTGGGTCAGCCGCTGCTTTTGGGCGTTAGCCGCAAGCGGATGATTGGCGCGCTTTCGCATGAGGCCGCCGCGCATGAGCGCAAGGGGGGCAGTGTTGCACTTGCGACAATGGGAATGAATGCGGGCGTACATATGCTGCGCGTGCACGATGTTCCTGAGACGGTGCAGGCGCGTAATGTATGGCGCGGGCTTCGCGATGCAGCATTGACCGATTTATCCGATCTCATTGAGTGAATTAATCGCTCAAGCCAATTGAATATTGATCGTAACCAAACGCCTTAGGGGCGCGAACTTGCCGATGAACCTAGCTGAGAAATGGTGCGCCCCCTGCATCATTCAGCATAGGCCTCACAACAAGGATCCCCCTATTATGCGTACCCCCCCAACTTCTTTCATTTCACTTCTTTTGACCGCCGGCATTGCTGCGGCCGTCCCGGCCGCAGCCTTCGCGCAAGACAATAATTACGACTTCACCCCCGAAGGCGGCGTTTATATTTCGATTAAGAGCGGTATTACATCGCCTAGTGATGAAACCTTCTCTGGCACGCAGGCCCCCGCTGCTGGTTCGCCCGGTGTCCAAGGCGCTCCTGCCAATGTCGCGCTGCAATTTGACGAAGAAGCCACCTTCGCAGGCACTATTGGCTACCGCATTCCAAAGCGGGTTTTCGGCATCATCCAACCCAGCATTGAGGCAGAATATAGCTATGCCCGCAATGACATATCTGGCGGTGCGCTTAATGGCGGCAACCAAACCTTTGGCGGTGATGTTGATGTAAACACTTTCACCATCGGTTACCGTTCAGAATTTCACTGGGCTGAAGATCAAAAAGTCATTCCGTTCACAGGCGGTGCGATTGGTATTGCCGACGTTGACAGCAATGTTGTCTATTTCCCTAACAATGGCGTGGCCAATGCGCCTACTTTTGGTCTGTCAGGCAGTGACACAGGCTTTGTATTGCAGAGCAACCTTGGTGTGACGGTTCCGCTGGCTGATAAGATTGAGCTGGACCTGAGCGGGCGCTATCAACGCGTAACTGGCGTCGATCTGGAGCGTCGGTTTATTGCGGGCGGAAATGATGCATTTAATGCCGATGTTTCAGGCCGCCTTGAGACAGTATCCGGCTTTCTGGGCCTGCGTTACCGTTTCTAAATAGACCACCAAATCCTACGCTTCAAAAGGCGTGTGTCTGGGCTTAACAACCCAGATGCGCGCCTTTTGCGATAGAGCGGCGCGGCAAACAAGCATCATTCGGGCGGCAAATGCTTGTCAATTTGCCCAAGCATGGAATAGGCAGCGTTGAACTTGATTTGGAGAATACCCCATGCGCGCTGTCTTTGCTGCTTCTTTCACGGTTTCTAGCGCTGCTCTGATTGCAGCTGCTGCGCCCGCATTGGCGCATGGTCACACCGATCCGGCCAAAGGTGCAGTGCCTTTAAGCGCGGACGAAATGCTTGCCCCATATTACGCGAAGCTGGAAAAGCAGATTGAGCTGCCAGTCGCGCAGCCCAATGTCTCACTTCCGCGCGAAACCACTTTGACCCGCGTGGCATTTGGCAGTTGCAATCATCAATCGCGCAGCCAGCATATGTGGGCGCAGATCGCGGCAAAGAACCCCGACATGTTCCTGTTTATTGGCGACAATAATTATGGGGATCAATTCTGGAAGGGCGATGCCAGTCTCACGACGTTGCGCGCCGCTTATGCAAAAATGGCACAGACACCAGAGCTCGGCGAATTTCGTAGCAAAGTACCAATGATGGTCACATGGGATGACCATGATTTCGGCTTTAACGATGGCGGTGCAAACTTTGCATTTCGCGGCTGGTCCGAGACGATTTTTGAAACCTTTTGGGGCTCTTCCAATGAAGTGCGCTCGCGCCCCGGCATCTATGAAAGCGTGACCTTTGGCGAAGAGGGCAAGCGCACCCAGATTATTATTCTCGATACGCGTTATTTCCGCTCTGACTTTGAAGCGATCCCTTATTCGCCCGAACGCCCGCCGCTGGGGCCGTATTTGCCATCCAATGACACGAGTAAGACACTTTTGGGGGATGAGCAGTGGTCGTGGCTAAGCCAAGAATTGGCAAAGCCTGCCGATTTGCGGATCGTGGTCTCTTCTATCCAAGTGGTCACCGACGCGCATAATTATGAAAGCTGGGAAGCGCTACCGATTGAGCGGACTAAGCTTTATGGAATGTTGGCCGCCCGCGAGGCGAGTGGTTTGGTGCTATTGTCGGGCGACCGGCATGCAGGCGGCATTTATGCCGATACGCCCTCGCGCGAGATTACCCGGACAGGTGAGAAGTTTTGGGAGCTGACCAGTTCCTCGATGAATTACTCCTTCTCCTCAACCGAGCAGAATACCAAGCGCGAGCCAGATGCAAAGCGGATCACAGACCTGATTTCCGAAGAGAATTTCGGAACGGTCGAGATTGATTGGGATGCCAAAGCCTTCACCATGAAACTGTATGGCAATAAAGGCGAAGAGCGCGCCAGTCAGAGCGTCAAATTCTGAGGTTTAGAGCGTAAACCCGCCATCACTCACCAGCACAGTGCCGGTGATGTTGGAGGCTGCGTCCGACAATAGATAGAGGATCGAATCCGCCATTTCAGCGGAGCTCGCAAAGCGTCCGCTTGGTGTTGATCCGGTAAGGCCTTTGATGGCTGTATCGCGCCCATATTTTTCAGACGCGGCAACAAATTCAGGCGAGCCTTCCCAGATCGCTGTGTCTACGCCGCCTGGTGCAATCGCGTTGACGCGGATGTTTTTGCTGGCATTTTCGGCTGCTGCAATGCGCGCCATATGGGCCACCGCAGCTTTGGAGATGCCGTAAGGACCAACGCCGGGCACGGGCTTTACCCCTGTGGTTGAGGCAACCACCACGATGCTGCCGCCTTGCTTGGGCATGGAGCGCAAGCTGGTGGAGAGGGTTAGAAATGCTCCATCCAAATTGACATCCATAACGCGGCGCCAATCGGCCATCGAGAGCTGATCAATTGTGCCGCCCGCACCGATGCCGGCATTGACGACGGCATGGTCTAAAGTCTCGCCAGTGCTGGAAAGAGTGTCCTCCAACTTGCTCCACAAGGCGACATCAGCGACGCTGCCCGTGATTAGCTCGACCTCGCAAGGCAAGTTGAGCGTGTGCAGACCGCCTTCATCAACATCGATAAGGATGAGCTTCTTGGCGCCGCGCGCAGCTAGAGATTGGGCACAAGCTTCTCCGATACCCGAAGCTGCACCAGTGACGAGAGCCGTTCGGCCTGCAAAATCTTGGATTTGTGTCATGGGCCCAGCGCTAATCGCTTGGCCGCATTACATCAAGCTGCGTTATCGATCCCAAGATCAGATAGCTT
>CALFEA010000197.1 GCA_937950385.1 uncultured Altererythrobacter sp.
TGCGCCTATAATGGGCGCGAGGAAATTGGCGAGAGGGATTAGCATGAGCCCTGCAACAAATGCGCCGAGCAGTGTGCGCTCTGTGCGGGAAACGGGGGATTCTTGCCCGTTTTCATCGCGCAATCTGAGCCAGCACATATCTGTAAGCTCGCGCCCCAACAGCAGAGCATTTATGAGTAGAAAAAGCACCCCTGGTCCAATCGTAGTCATGACCAGCGGTATCGCTAATAGTAAGCCAAGCAGATTGAACAATAATGTCCGCCCAATCCCGCGTGCACTGTTTGCCAAATCCTGTTTGAACGGCAGGGCGCAGCCACAATTATCGGGATAATGACTGGCCTCTACCGCTGCGACGATCTCATCTGCGAAGAATTGCAATACGGCCAGCGCGACCACGCGAAAGAGTAGCCACAAGGCCAGCGCGGTCAGGATCAGCGTCAAAACAAAGGTCCAGGAAAAGCCCGCGAACAATCCGAAACTTTCCAGCAGCTCGGCAAGAGCGAAATACAGCCCTGTTCCCAAGATGCCGAAGATCACAAGCGTAATCGCCGCTGTCTTGGCCAGCACTATCAAAACGCGCCGGTCGCTCAATTGACGCATGGCTTTGGCAAGCGATTGGAGGACGATGTTCATATCGCTGGCGTGGTTGCACGGTCGGGCGGGGTGAAGTCAATGTGTGAACACACAAAGCGCGCACATACGCGCCAATACACTCCCCCCTTGGCGCAAGGCCTCTAAGCGGCTAGGCGCGCAGCATATTTTAAGCTGCGTTCTCGCGACCCTTCCAAAACAGGATACATTCTTCAATGACTGATACCCGTTATGATGTAATCGCCATCGGCAATGCCATTGTGGATGTGATGGCACCGTGTTCCGACGAATTGATCGAAGAATTGCAATTGGCCAAGGGCGGGATGAGCTTGGTCGATGCAGATGGCGCGACCAGCCTGTATGATGCAATGGGCCCCGCGCGCGAGATCAGCGGCGGTTCGGCGGCCAATACTCTGGCGGGTTTGTCAGCCTTGGGCGCAAATTGCGCCTTTATCGGCCAAGTGGCGAATGACCAGCTGGGTGAAGTGTTTGCGCATGATATTCATGCTGGCGGGATCGATTTTGATACCCCAGCGCGCGAAGGTGAGCCGCCAACCGCGCGCTGCCTGATTTTTGTGACGCCCGATGGCGAGCGGACAATGAACACGTTTCTGGGGGCGAGCCAATTTCTGCCGCCCGCCGCCCTTAATGAAGAGCTGATCGCCAGCGCCGGCATCCTTTATCTCGAAGGTTATCTTTGGGATCCAGAAGAACCACGCAAAGCCATGCGCCGCGCGATCGAAGTGGCGCGCAATGCAGGGCGCAAAGTCGCGTTCACTGCCAGCGAGAGCTTTGTGATTGAGCGGCACGGCGATGATTTCCGTGCCCTGATCAATGAGGGCCAAATCGACATTTTGTTCGTCAATGAAAGCGAGCTAGCGACATTGACCGGCGAGGCTGATTTTGACGCTGGTCTGGCGGCTCTGCAAGACAAAGTGCCGGTTATCGTTGCAACGCGCAGCGCCGATGGCGCGGTTGCCGTTGCAGGCGGTGAGCGCGCGCAAGTTGCCGCGCAGCCGGTTGCCGAAGTCGTCGACACAACAGGCGCAGGCGATTTGTTCGCGGCAGGCTTCCTTTATGGCCATGCCAAGGGTGAACCGCTGGAGACATGCCTGAAACGCGGATCAATCACTGCGGCTGAAATCATCTCGCATTATGGCGCGCGTCCAGAGGCGGATTTGAAAGCGCTAATGGCGGAAAAATTGGGCTAAGCATTGTCTTGGACCGCTAAACTGATTTTGGCCTCAAGCCTATTGCTTGTGAGTGCATGCGCGGCGGCGAAAGACGAGAGGGTGCATGAGGCCTCGATGAATTTCGATTTAGATGGTGTTGCGCAGTTTCTAGAAGGGCTTTCGCCAAATCAAGGCATTGCTCTCGATACGTCCAGCCTCGTTGCATTCACTACTGATACTCCAATCGAGGAGGATCGGTGCATTGAAATAGGCGCTAAATTCAGAGGTGAGGACGAGCGGCTAACTTATTGCGTCTTTATGGACGGCATCGAAGCCCCCGACGTCTATTTCTACGGTTCAAATGGTCGGATGATAGCTGCGATTTCACAAGAAATGTCCGACTACGCTAATAGGTTGGGCATTTAGCAACGCATTTACTAAGGCGCTTGCCGGTCAAGTCTTTCCGCAGTGAATTGGGCTTCGACTTTAAGCCACTCAGCTATCCGGCACATAATCCGCGCTTTTCAAAGTCAGCATATGCTGCGCGATCATCTCGCCTTGTGCGGGGCTGAGATTGAATTCCATAACCGCAGGATAATCATGGGCATCCACCAGCCAAGTGGCGAGCGTATCTTGGGTCAATCCTTCGCGATTGGCGATGGATGCAAAAGTCGGCGCGTCGGGATTGGGAGAGAGCATGCGCCCCTCCACAGCGTGGCAATCCGCGCATGATACCCTGACGAAGGCCAAGCCTTTTGCTGCTTTGGAAGCGCTCAGAGCTTGAGGCGCGCTGTCATTTCCGCCGCCAGCTGCGATGCTTTGACATGCTCCCAAAGCCAGAGCGATAGGAACGGTGAGCGCGAAGAGCGTTTTTGTGTTTATCATGCCGCAATTTTTAGCGAGCGATTGATCCTATGTCTTTGATGCAGATCAAATCTGACTATTCGCCTTTTTCCCGCGCAACCTCGCGATATCCAATATCGCGGCGGCAGAACCCGCTTTCAAAGCCGATCGCATCCACCGCATTATAGGCTGTGCGCTGCGCCTCGGTAACGCTCATGCCTTTGGCAGTGACGTTTAGTACGCGCCCGCCATTGGCGATGAGCTGGCCGTCTTTCATCGCCGTGCCTGCGTGAAAAACCTTGGCCGCGCCGCCGCCATTGGCCTCGCTTTGCAGAGCTTCGGATGCGCCCAGATCAATGACGCCGCCCTTATCCGGTGATGCAGGATAGCCATTGGCCGCCATCACTACAGTCAGCGCGGTGGCTGGCGAGAAATCCGCTTCTACACCGGCCAGCTCACCCTTGGCGCAGGCCATCATAATGGCCGCCAGATCGCTGGTCAGCCGCGTCATCAGAACTTGGCATTCTGGATCACCGAACCGGCAATTATACTCGATCAATTGCGGGCCAGTGGGCGTCAACATCAGCCCGGCATAAAGCACGCCAGAATAGGGCATGCCCTCTGCCGCCATAGCCGCCACTGTTGGCTCGATAATCTCGGCCATGGCGCGGTCTTGCAATTCTTGGGTTAGCACGGGTGCGGGCGAATAGGCGCCCATGCCGCCGGTGTTTGGGCCCGTGTCACCCTCGCCAACGCGCTTGTGATCTTGTGCTGTGCCAAAAGGGATGACCGTCTTGCCGTCGGTGATCGCAAAAAAGCTGGCTTCCTCGCCTTCGAGGAATTCCTCGATCACAACTTCTGCGCCCGCATCGCCGAACCCGCCGCCGAACATATCGGCCAGCGCTGCCTCTGCATCCGCGCGATTTTCGGCAATCACCACGCCTTTGCCTGCGGCTAGCCCGTCGGCTTTGAGCACATAGGGCGGGGTGAATTTATCAAGCGCGGCAATCGCATCGGGCAAATTGGTCAGCCGGATATAGCCGCCAGTGGGAATGCCCGCACGCGCGCACATATCCTTGGTAAAGCCTTTCGATCCTTCCAATTGCGCCGCCGCAGCCGATGGCCCGAACACGGCGATATTTTTGCTGCGCAAGGTGTCAGCCAATCCATCGACCAGCGGAGCCTCGGGCCCGATAACCACCAGATCCACCGCATTGCTTGCGCAAAAATCCGCCACTGCGCTATGGTCGCCAGCATTCAATGCGACCAGCTTCGCGCATTCTTCCATTCCCGGATTGCCGGGGCTTGCCCACAGGGTCTCTACCTGCGGTGATTGCGCCAGCTTCCATGCTAACGCATGTTCACGCCCACCAGAGCCGATTAAAAGGATATTCATGGCCCGCGCGCCCTCTTCTGATCAAAACAATGCCGGTTTGGTAGCGCGCTCGCCGCAGGGCGACAATGCAGCGCCGCTATCGATCACCGAGATTTCGAGCATTTTGAAGCGCACGGTTGAGGACCGGTTCGGCCATGTTCGCTTGCGCGGGGAATTGTCGGGCGTAAAGCGGGCGGCATCGGGGCATCTTTATTGCGCGCTTAAGGATGAAAAGGCGGTCATTGACGGGGTGATGTGGCGCGGCAATGCTGGGCGGCTGGCGTTTAATCCGGAAGATGGCTTGGAAGTGATCGCAACCGGCAAGCTGACGACTTATGCGGGCCGCTCAAAATATCAGATCGTCATCGACAGCCTAGAGATTGCAGGCGAGGGCGCGCTGCTGGCTTTGCTGGAGAAAACGCGGCTGCGCCTAGAGGGTGAGGGTCTGTTTGCAGCTGAGCGCAAGAAGCAATTGCCTTACCTGACCAAAACCATCGGCGTTGTCACTTCACCAACCGGATCGGTTATCCGCGATATTCTGCACCGGCTGGCAGATCGTTTCCCCAGCCAAGTGTTGGTGTGGCCAGTTCTTGTCCAAGGCGACGGCGCTGCGGGCCAAGTTTCCGCAGCAATACGCGGGTTTGATGCTCTTCCCAGCGGCGGCGCGATCCCTCGCCCCGATCTCGTCATCGTTGCGCGGGGCGGCGGTTCGATTGAGGATTTGTGGAGCTTCAACGAGGAGAGCGTCGTTCGCGCTATCGCAGAATGTACCATTCCGGTTATTTCTGCGGTTGGTCATGAAACCGATACGACATTGGCCGATCATGCCGCCGATCGGCGCGCGCCAACGCCCACCGCTGCGGCGGAAATGGCCGTACCCGTGCGGGCCGATCTGGCGG
This sequence comes from uncultured Altererythrobacter sp., assembly GCA_937950385.1. Classification (GTDB taxonomy): domain Bacteria; phylum Pseudomonadota; class Alphaproteobacteria; order Sphingomonadales; family Sphingomonadaceae; genus Erythrobacter. Next base: position 4,881 of record CALFEA010000197.1, read on the forward strand.
CGTTTTTGGGCGATCTGGGAACGCGCCAATCGCGCGCCATTTACCGCCCGATTGAGCTGGGGCGCGAGCGATTGGAGGCCCGCATTAAGCGCATGCCAGCGCGCGAACAATTGTTGCAACCCCAAGCGCAGCGCCTCGATGAACTCTCTGAACGATTGCGCCGAGGGCTAACGGATCGCGCCGCTGAGGGGCGCACGCGTCTGGCGGGCACAGCATCGCGCCTTTCCCCGCGTTTGCTCAGCCGCAGCGTTCAGGATGCCCGCGCCCGGCTGAACAATGCACGACTTATGCCGCAGCTGGTGACGCGGCCCATGGCGGAGCACCGCACAAAATTGGATGCGCTGGCAAGGCTTGCCAGCCAGTTTCATCCTGAAAAACCGCTGGAGCGCGGCTATGCGATTGTCCGCGATAGTGCAGGCGTTGCGGTTACTTCGCGCAAGGCGGCGGCAGGGCATGCGGCACTGGGCTTGCAATTTGCCGATGGCACGCTGGATGTGGCAGCCGGAGGCGGCTCTGGATCAGGCATTGCTCAACCCCCTCAAAATGAGGCCAAAGGGGGCCAGGCGAAGCCAGCTCTTTCAAAGCCTCATGTAAAATCTGCTCCAAAACGGTCCAAACCTGCGGCCAATCCGGCACAAGATGATTTGTTTGGATAGTCAATCCTGCTAAGCCCTTGCGCATGTTGATGTCTTCCAAAAACGGCGCGCCCAGCGATGATGGCGCGAAATTGCGTTATGAACCTGGGTCTTTTCGAGTGATCAAACCGGGCAAACATGTCTATTGCGCAATGTCTGGCGTAGCGATCCGGCTTGAGGATTTGTGCTATTGGAGCGCAGAATTCCAAGAGGCCTATGCGACCTGTGCACTGGCGACGGAGCGCCTGACTAAGCAGGTTGCCAAATGAATATTCTGCATAAAATCATTGGCTTATCCGCTATTAGCGTTGGCCTATCAGCCTGCAATGGCACGGCGGTGGACAGCGCGGAGGCTTCGGTTCTGGCAACACCAGCAGCGGCGGCAACGCCATCTGCTGCTCAAGCGCCCGCTGCTCTGCCCCCAGCGCCAATGGGTCCGGCGGATTTCATCTATAATGGTGAGCTGACCCAAGGCGGTTGGATCCGCGGCCAAGTGCCCGCCCGCACTGTCAGTGCGCGCCTCGGTGACCAAGAGCTCACGCTGGATGAAAGCGGCAATTTCTTCGCCGCTTTTGACCGCGATATCTGCTCCAGCGTCACATTGTCGGCGCTGCTGTCCAATGGCACGACTCACGATAAAGCGCTGAGCATTGCGCCGCGCAAATGGAACATTCAACGCGTAAACACCAACCGCGGGCGGGGCCGCAATCTCGAAGCCTATTGGAAGAAGCGCGAGCCGGAATATAATGCGATCGTCGCCGCCCGCGCCAAGCAAACAGGCGCGCAGGGTTGGAAGCAGGAATTTATCTGGCCGGTAAAAGGGCGGATCTCCGGCAAATTCGGGCGTCAGCGGATCTACCGCGATGAACCCGGCAGCTATCACTCCGGCCTTGATATTGCCCCGGGCAATGGCGTGCCTTTTGTCTCGCCTGCCGACGGTGTTGTCGTATTGGCGCGCACGGGGTTCAGTATTGAAGGCGGATTGATCATCATCGACCACGGCGCGGGCCTCAACAGTGCGTTCCTGCATGCCTCCAAGCTGGCTGTCACCGAAGGGCAATCGGTTAAGCAAGGGCAATATATCGGCAATGTTGGATCAACCGGGCGTTCGACCGGCCCGCACTTGCATTGGGGCCTAAAATGGAATGATGCGCGTATTGATCCGCTGCTTTTCGTTGGCCCGCAATAGGGTGCTTGGCTTGAATATCGGCCGAGCGGCCCAGATCACGCAAGATCATTGAGATCACCGTGACGCGCCGCATCCGCTTGTTTTGTATCGCGCTGCTCGCCTTGGGATTGGCTCCGGGTACATGGCTGCGCACCCATGTGCCGCCGCCTGATTTTGGCGCGCCGCTGCGCGTTACGGCGCTGGCTGACACATCGAGCATCACTGGCGATGTAGAGCTGCTTGGCGCTTGGAAACTCACCAGCAATAACGCCCATTTTGGCGGTTATTCCGCACTGGTGAATTTGGGTGACGGACGCTTGCTGGCGGGCAGTGATCGGGGCCGGTTGCTGGAGATGCCTTTGCCGGACAAGGCGGATGCTAAGACCTCGGTACGCTTTGACTTTTTCGCCTCAACCAATGGCGGACCAAAAATCTACGCCGATATTGAGGCGCTGGAATATGATCCAGCGACAGGTTTTGTCTGGGGCTCTTATGAGGATTTGGGCCGCGTCGACCGTTTCAAATTGGATGCCGCCCAGCGCATAACAAGCAGTGTGATCGTCGGCGCGATGCAAAGCTGGCCCGACAATGGCGGGCCGGAGACTATGGTGCGCCTAGCCGATGGGCGCTTTATGATTATCGCCGAAGCGTCAAAATCCGGCTCAAGAACGCGCTCTGGATTGATGTTTGCTGGAGACCCTCTGACTAGCCCGCCTCCGCGCCG
>CALFEA010000198.1 GCA_937950385.1 uncultured Altererythrobacter sp.
TGCTGCTCGGGCTTGAGCCGATGAGCGATACGGATCAGGCAAGCGTTTCCGCGCCACTTTCCCGCTCGCTGGAGCAGGTCAATAGCACCATCGAAACCGGACTATCGCCGATCACGGGCTCTGCACGCTCGGCTGATTTTACGCGCTCTGAAGGGGGCGCCAGCCGCACCGGCAGTATCGTCAGCAGCAGTTTGAAAGTCCTCCCTTCGGCGCTCAGCATCATCTCGCGCACAGCGGGGAGCGGACAATGAAACCGACCCTCGCCCAATTGAGCAGCTGCGCTCTGCTGCTTCCTGCAATGATCACGCCGCTTGCCGCGCAAGAGGCTGAGGATGCGCCGGAAACAGCGGCCCAAGACTTCGCGGAAATCGCTAGTGACACGCTCAGCGGAAACAGTGGCCGCGTGGCAATCAATATCGCTGCGGGCGACGCCAATCAGCAAGTGGGCACCGCCATTATCGCGCTTGGCGATACCGCGATCACCGCCCAAAGCGCTGAGCAAATAATGGATGCCGCGCAATCTGCTGACCGTGCCACATCCATCACCATTGGCGCAGGCGCGCTTTCAAACAATTCCGGCTTGGTAAGCCTCAACCTTACCGCCGGGACGCAAAACCAGTCCGCCAATTTAGCGGCACTGACGATAGGATATAGTGGAGTGGTCTCTGACCAGATGCTCGCCCAGTCGAGCGCTCCTTCAGATCCGGCGAGTTCACCGGCCCAAGCTCCCCCAACCAGCAATGATCGCATCGCTATCGATGACGCCGCATTCGCTGGGAATAATGGGCTTGTGCAGATGAACGTCGTTGGAGGCGAGAGGAATTCCTCCGCCAATACCTTCGCGCTGAACGTTTCAGCCGGGGGCCAACCTTGAACCGAAGAAAATGGAGTAAGGATAATGAAGAAGGTAATGCTAGCCACGGTGGCAATCTCGGCTTTGGCCGTAACTGCACCTGCATTGGCACAAGATGGCGGAGAAGTTGGAGACCAAGACGGCGAATCCAGCCTCGAAGTTGATCTGCGCTATGCAAACAATATCGACACCAGCGTGACGACGGATGTCACCTATGAGAAGGATGTCGCCCTGCGCGGTGCTGTTCGTCTCAATGGCCAAATCGCAGTCGACAGTTCAGCTGTTGCAGTGACAGATGCCAAGCAGTTCTTGACCGGAGTGGTGGTGAACTACCGCGAGGAAAATGAGCTCAACGGTGAAAACGGTTTTGTTGATGGCGTCTTTGGACAAGGTATCAGCGAATCCGGCAATGATCCGAACGATGATCTGATCGATGGCGTATTGGAGCCGCAAATCCGTGCTGGCTATTTTGCGCCCATTATCAACACCGTTGATGCATTCGACGTGGATGCATCGGGCAATGTCGGGGTCAATCTGGCCGCCGGTTATTTCAACCAGCAAATGAACAGCGCTGCGATTTCTGTGTCCGCCAATAGCGATCCAGAAGCATCGGGCGGCTGGGCAGAGGCATCCACCACTGGCCTGCAATCGCTGATCGGTGTGGCGCAATTCGCAACTCCAGGGGAAATCCTGGCAGAGGATGAGCCAGAAGCCGGCGGCGCACGGAACAACTTCCGTGATCGCAACACCGTGCTTGGTGCAACGATCACTGGTTCCGGCAATATCGGTGTCAACGTTGCAGCAGGCAGCCTCAATCAGCAGTCAAATCTGATGACGCTTGCCACAGCCAATGATGCCGATCTGGCAGAGGCCAATGCAGGCCTGATCCAGACAGCATTGTTGAGCACGGTTGAGCAGCAAGACAGCATCAATTCAATCTCTGGCCTCAGCGTCAGCGGTGCGTCTGGCAACATCGGTGTGAACTTTGCAGCTGGTGTCGGCAACCAACAAACCAACTCCCTCACCATCGCAGCTTCGCAAGGCGGAGCTGATGCTGGCGGCGGCGGCGGCGACGGTAGCTGAAGAATGCCCGCGCGGGCGGGGGAGAGGAGACCTTACCTTCTTCTCTCCCCCAAACCTTCCCCTGCCCCCAAGATCCTCATGCCGCCCATCCGGCCATGAGGAAGGGGAAGGTCCCCCCGCTCGCATACGCCTCTTTTTTTTATTGTCAGGAACAATAGCCAAAGTGTTTCACAATTCTCTCTTCCAGCCAAAAGCGCGAATGTTTGCAATGCCCCCCATTGCACTGTTGGGCGTGTGCGCAGCGACCGTTTCTGCTTGCAGCACCGCACCCGCTGGAAGCACCCCCGTTTGGCTCGGTCAGCTTTCCCCCGGAGCGCCCGTAATCGCGGCCAATCCGCGCAGTTGGAAAGCCCAGAAATTCGATAATCTCGTTCGCCAAGAAGCAGATTTCAGCTGCGGCGCAGCGGTCATGGCAACGATTTTCAACTATGCCTATGGGCACAGCACGACAGAGCGCCAAGTGCTGGTCAATATGCTCAAAATTGCGGACCCTGATCTTGTTCGGCAAAAGGGTTTTTCCCTGCTCGACATGAAAACCTATGCGACATCGCTGGGCATGACCGCAGAAGGCTACCGGGTTGATTACGATCAGCTCGCTAGCTTGGAATTTCCCGCCGTGGTTCTGATTGATGTGCGCGGATATAAGCATTTCGTCATAGCCCGAAAAGTGTTCGGCGACAGGATTGCCATTGGCGATCCAGCGCTCGGCAATCGCACCATGACCCGCACCGAATTTGAAGACGCGTGGAATGGCATCGCCTTTATCGTGGTCGGCGATGGCTATGACCCCGACACAATTTTGGTCAATCCGCCCTCGCCTCTTTCGGCGCGGCGCTTGCTTATGACAACGGCCAGCCTGCCTGCAACCGAGGCGGCTGAATACGGCTTTTCACCAGGATATGATTTTTAGCTCCCCCAATCCCTCATGCCCCCCAAGGAGGAAACAATGCGCACGCCAACAGTCAGTCAATCAGCCTTAAAGCCCAGCGCATCCGCAGCGGCTTTTTCCATTGCGGTGCTTTACGCAGCAAGCGGCACCCCTGTTGCCGCTGCAAGCCCCTCACCGGTGGCCGCCAGCGACCCCATGGCAGCCATCGGTGACCTTGGCCCGGCGGTAAGCGATGAAGAGCTGAGCGCAGTTCGCGGCAAATTCATTCGGCCCGATGATGTGTCATTCTTTGGCATTTCAATGATCACCAGCTGGCAGGATGCCAATGGCGTCACCACCACTGCACGCCTAATGTTCAATGTCAGCTTTCTGGGCGATAACAGCGGCGGTGACCCTGTCCCGCAATTGCTGGTTGGCTGGACCCGCGAAGGCGATCCCGCGATGGATGTGACCGATAGCCACGCAGGCTACACCCCATTGATTACCGCGCAGCAAGTCTTGCCCGTGGGCGAGCTGGGCAGCACGCAGGGGGCCGCGCAGGCCAACATCATTGCTGGCGCTGATAATTCTGCGCTCAACGGTATGCAGATCGCTTTGGTCCCCACATCAGAGCTCGGCACGATGGACACCGCCGGACTGACCTCCATCACAGAAACCACCGGCACATCATTCGCCGATGGCGACATGCTGGAATTTCACATTGGCCCCAATGAGCTGGCCCTCGCGCTGAGCGGCAATAATGGCAGCGATAGCGCCCTGCAAAGCGTCGGCGGCGATTTTGGCCGGATGCTTCAGCAAACCACGATCAACAGCGATGGCAATCTGGTCGGCAACACAGCGGCAATCATCATCGGCACAGAGCTAGGCCCGGCTGATTTCACCGCCGTGCGCGCGACAGAGGCGCTCTCTGTGATGCGCGGACACGGATTTTAAGACATTTCAAAGGTGGTAAGGCCCATGAAAAAACCCATTGCATTTACAGCTATCGCCGCCGCGCTGCTGACCCATACAGCTGCGGCCAATGCAGAAAATACCAGCGGGCAATTTGCAGTCGAAGGGCCCGGTCAATTGACCTGCAATGCCTTCACCAGGGCCCGCGCCGACAAAGGCTCCGCAGAGTTTCAGCGTCTGATCGGCTATGTCGAAGGCTATCTGAGCGCCGCCAATCGCTATGAGCCCAATACATTCGATCTTTCGCCTTGGCATAATGCCGCAGCTTTTGATCTGATCTTGGAAAAGCACTGCGCCGATAATCCGCAAGACACGATGGTCGGCGTTGTCCAAAAAATGGTCTCTGCCCTGCGGCCCATTCGCATCACCGAATATTCGCCCATGGTCGAAGTGGGCGCCGGCGAAAACCGCGCATTTGTCTACCGCGCAATCCTGCGCCGCACTCAGGCTGCGTTGAAATCGCGCGGGTTTTATGCAGGCGCAGAAGACGGCAGCTATTCGCCGCAAATGCGCGATGCGCTGATGGCGTTCCAGAAAAAAGCTGATCTGTTTGCAACCGGCGTGCCCGATCCGGCCACGCTTTGGACGTTGCTCAATCCGTAATCGCGGGTGAGCTGAACCGGACGGGCCGCGAAGGTAAGGGAATGAAATCATGAACCTCTCAACAGCAAGAACCGCAATGATCGCCAGCGCCGGGATGGCGCTAACCCAGCCATATTCCGTTTCTGCACAAGACCTTGAGGCAGAGGTGGAAAGCTTGCGCGCGCAAGTTGCCGAGATGAAAGAACGCGAGGCGCGGGCCAATGCGCGTCTGCAAGCGCTGGAGGAGCGTTTGCAGCGCATTGAGGCAGAGTCGATTTCTCCCAGCGAGGCATTGACTATTCGCGGCCGCGCCGTGCCTGCGCAAACCCGCCCGATGACGCTCGATCCATCGCTTGATGCGTTTCGCGGAGCATATTTGATGCCGAGCCGCCAACAGGCAGCAAGCTTGGTGCAAATCCAGCAGGCAGAAGATGCCGCGCAGGCTGCGGGGATTGGCGATGATCAAGCCGAAGAAACCGTGCAAAAGGCACCGGACACCTCCGCGGCCGTTGAAGACATCGTGCAAGCGCAGCAAGGCATCCAAAACAGCCGCTGGGGCGCGGATCTATCGCTTGGCTATTCGCGCTTCAGCGATGCCCGTATCAACCTTGATGGTTTCCTTGCGCTTGATGCGATTTTCCTTGGCACGATTAGCATTGATGAAGTCGATGCCGATATTTTCACCAGCGAGGCCACGCTGCGCTACGGGGTGAATGACAAGCTATTCCTCGATGCAAGCGCGCCCTATTTACACCGCAAATCCACCTTCCGCAGCGGCGGCGCAGGAGGCGCGGCGAACACTCCTGTCGAGGCGACTGTCGATGGCGGCGGGCTGGGCGATATGAGCTTTGGCGCAAGCTATCAATTGTTTGCTGAAACAGTCCGGCGGCCCAATCTCGTGGCCAGCGCACGCGTCAAATTCCCAACCGGTCAAGAACCCTTTGGGATCGATTTTGTCGAAGTGATGGGCTCAGAAGGCAATTTGCAAGTGCCCGACACTTTGGCCACAGGCAGCGGCGTTTACGGCGCATCAATCGGCCTGTCTGCGCTCAAATCCCTCGATCCGATGGTGGTCTTTGGCAGCGTCAATTATTTCCGCAATTTTGAACGCAGCTTTGATGATATTGACGAAAATCCCGGGCCGCAGCCGGGCCGCGTTGATGTCGGCGATGCGGTTCAATTTGGCGCTGGCCTCGCCTTTGCGCTTAATGACCGGTCCAGCATTTCCATGTCCTATTCCCAGCGCGTTGTTGGCCGCTCACGCGTGCGGCTTGAGGGGCAGGAATGGCAAAGAATTATCGGCAGCCAAGCCAATGTCGCACTGGTGAATTTGGGCGCGACATTCTCTTTAGGCGAGCGGCTTTCGCTGGTTTCCACCGTTGGCATCGGCCTGACAGATGACAGTCCCGATATGGTTGTTGGCCTGCGCTTGCCGTACCGCTTTTAGAATGATGCAGGACGATATGCTTGGGCTTCAAGATCATGCGCATAATGCCGCGCCCTTGGTCTTGAAACGCCACGACAGCTAGCGGAAATCCTCGCCTGCAAGCTTCATTTGCGCCTTCAATCCAAGCTGATTGATGTTCTGAATTTCCAGCCCCGGGTGTGCGTTCACTTCAAGCACAAGCGGCCCTTTGTTTACATCCAGAACAATATCAGCGCCGCTATAGCCTAGCCCTACGGCGGGTCCGCATTTGCTCGCCATTTCCAGCACGCGGTCCCAATGGGGTATAACAAAGCCGACCAATTGTGAGCCTGTGTCAGGGTGGTGGCTGATCATTTCGCCGCCTTGAAGCGCGCGCGTTATCTCGCCCGTTTCCAAGGACACACCGGCGCCGATTGCGCGCTGGTGCAGATTGGCTTTGCCATCGGATTCGTTGGTCGGCAGGCGGACCATACCCAAAAGCGGCTCGTTTTGCAGGCAGATGACACGCAGGTCGGGCAAGCCTTCAGGCACCAAATTGGCGAGACCAGGATCGGCAATAATCAAAGGCTCAATCAAGGCCTCATCCTGACTGGAACCTTCGCCTGAATATTGACCATCCAGGATCTGGCCGATGTGGTGGATCACGTCTTGAGATGACAAAAGGGTTCCAGACGCTTTGACCCAATGCGCGCCCTTCTTGCTGAATGCCAATAAGATACCATCGCCCTGCGAACCGCGCGCTGGTTTAATCGCCCAAGCATCGGGCATGTCGCGCTCTGGCTTGAACGCTGCCAGTTTTTGGTAATCATCAATCACCGCAATGGTATCGGTGCAGGAAATACCAGCGGCTTCCAAAGCGCGTTTTGCCGCGACCTTATCCCGCGCGCGTTCAATCGCGATGCGGGGATTGTATTTGGCAATCAGCGCATTGCGCATATTGATCCCCAAAATCTCATCAATCGGGGACATGTCGGGAATGAGAGCATTGGGCGCAGGCTTAGATCGGCTGAACCGTTTGCGCAGATCCATGAACATATCAAACGTCCTCCGCTTCTCTAATAATCCAAGCATTGTGTTTCAAAGGCCTGCTAGAACGACCAGAGCGAGACGCTGTTTGCGCCTCGCGGATAGCCCTTGATTGGGGGATTTGCCGTCTTCTGTCTGGTTTGAAATCATCAACCGAATTGATGACCCACATCCCTTCTAACGGAGGTGCCTTCTCCTCTATCGTATCATCTCGCGCCGCAAGAACTGTATTTTCCAGCGTCAGCTCGACTTCTTCGACCACTTCGCCATCGGCGGTTTTATCGCGGGCCACGCGTCTTCGCTCCAACCAAATCGGCGCGAACCGGCCAATCTCTGTCAGCCTCAAGCCGCGGTATCGGCCCAAAATTGCAATGGCGACGGCAGTCACAGCCGGCATCAAAATGGGCGAGGCCTCAATCAGCATCAGCGCCAAATGCGACACCATCACAAATTGAATGACAACGGCGAGGAAGAATGTGTTGAAAGCGATGCGCGCGGCATCCAGCGGGCCATCTTTTTCCCATTGCCGCCACCAGCGTTCAACCACCAAGGCGCAGACAACCACGGGGAAAGCATCCACCTGCAATTCAGTGCCGAACCATGTTTGCATCGAAACCAGTGTCAGAACGATGAGCGAGATCAGCACTCCCAAAAAGCCAACGCGGGTCATTCTGAGTTTGAGCAAAGCCGGGGCAACGATCATGCCCACAAGGACAGAGGAGCCCAGCACCAATGGCCCCATAATCGGACCGATTTGCAAGAACGCCAGCGCGATCAACATCGGCGTAAACAGGCCGAAGGCGCGCATGCCAATAAAGCTTCGGGCGAGCACAACAAGGAATGAGCCGAGCGGCAAAACCATCATCAAACTCGATGGCCGCAGACCCCAAATGGCCTGTGATGTCGCCTGTCCGTCAAACGAGGAAGGCAGCGCAAAGAAGCTTTCAGTA
>CALFEA010000199.1 GCA_937950385.1 uncultured Altererythrobacter sp.
ATCTTCCTCGCGCGTCAGGACCTCTCGCAGGCCCAAGTCGACGCGCTGGCGGCATCAGCCACCGAAATCGTAGAAGCGAATAAAGGCAAAGTTACCAAGACTGAAACTTGGGGCCTCAAATCGCTCGCCTATAAAATTGACCGCAACCGCAAAGCACATTTCGTGCTGCTCAACATCGATGCCCCCGGCACCGTTGTTGAAGAGCTGGAGCGTCAAACCCGCATCAATGAAGATGTGATCCGCTACATGACAATCCGCATGGACGAGCATGAAGAAGGCCCATCAGTAATGATGCGCAAGAATGACCGCGACCGTAAGCGTCGCTCTGACCGTGAGGAGCGCGACTGATGGCCCGCCCGTTTTTCCGCCGCCGCAAATCTTGCCCGTTTTCAGGTGAGAATGCCCCACAGATTGATTACAAAGACGTGCGCCTTCTCCAAGGTTTCATGTCCGAGCGTGGCAAGATTGTCCCCTCGCGTATCACCGCTGTATCAGGCAAGAAGCAACGTGAGCTCGCAAAAGCGATCAAGCGTTCGCGTCACATCGGCCTGCTGCCCTACATCGTTAAGTAAGAGGAGAATACATCATGGATATCATTCTCCTTGAACGGATTGAAAAGCTCGGCACGATTGGCGACGTCGTCAATGTAAAAGATGGCTATGCGCGCAATTTCTTGCTGCCGCAGAAAAAAGCTCTTCGTGCCAATGACGCCAACAAGCAGGTGTTTGAAGCCAACCGCGAGCGTCTCGAAAAAGAGAACGCAGAACGTCGCGGCGAAGCTGAAAAAGCTGGCGGCAAGATTGACGGCGCTGCTGTCATTCTTATCCGCGCTGCGTCCAACACCGGCCAGCTTTACGGCTCGGTTAGTGTTCGCGACATCGTTGCAGGTCTTGGTGAGCAAGGCCACGAGGTGACCAAGAAGCAAGTTATCATGGGCAGCCCGATCAAAACGATCGGCATGCACGATGTGACCGTTGCGCTTCACCCTGAGGTCAACATCACAGTGAAAGCCAATGTCGCCCGCAGTGAAGACGAAGCTGAGCTGCAAAGCCAAGGCGTCGATGTGCTGGCACAAATGTTCGCTGATGAGCAGGCTGAGAAGAAAGGCTTCACCGAGGCTGTTGATCCATCACTAGAGCCGGGCGAAATCCCTGCTGATATGTTGGAAGAAGGCGTCGCTGAGAAAATCGAAGCCGACGCTGAAGCGGATGCCGCGGCTCAGGCCGAAGCAGACGCAAAAGCGGCTACCAAAGCAGAGGCGAAAGCCGAAGCTAAAGCTGCTGCAAAAGCTGAAGAAGCACCTGCTGAAGACGCTGCTGCTGAAACAACATTCGGAGATGATGCAGCCTAAACGCTGACATTTCATCCCAAACCAATTAAGGGGCGCGCAGCTGAATAGGCTTCGCGCCCCTTCTTGTAAGAGGCACTGAATGCGTTCAACTGTCTTTGTAATGTCGCATAAGAAAAGCTAGAAAGGCATCCATGCAATCCACTCAGAACATCCTCGCGCAGCTTCAATCAATCTATGATGAGGCCGTATCCAACCTTCGCGAAGATGTGATTGCCTTTGGCCGGGATGGCCAGATCCCTGACCCAGCAAAACGCCGTGACGGCTCCTACGCTTACCCTGAATTGCGCCTGCATTATTCCGGAATAAGCGAACCGCTCGACCGCAGCCGCGCATTTGGCCGGTTGGAGCAGGCAGGCGCTTATTCCACCACCATTACCCACCCTGAATTATTCGCCGGATATTTAACCGAACAGCTCGATTTGATCGCGTCGGAATATGATATCGAACTGGAAGTTGGCCGCTCTGCTCAAGAGATCCCCTTCCCCTATGTGCTGGATGGCGGCGCGGGCGCAGCGATGGTGGGAATTGAGCCGCAAGAGATCGCCAAATTGTTCCCCTCCACCGATCTCGCCTTGATCGGCGATGAGCTGGCCGATGGGTATGAGCTGGATGAAAGCGCGCCTATGCCGCTGTCGCTGTTCGATGGCCTTCGCACCGATTACTCGCTGGCGCGGCTCGCGCATTACACCGGCACACGGGTGGCAGACTTTCAGGACTTCATCCTGTTCACCAATTACCACCGCTATGTCGATGAATTCGTCGATTGGGGCGCGCAGCAGCTTGGCACAGACGGCTACACCGCGCTGACCGGTGCGGGCGGCCTGCATATTGAGGCAAAGACCGACAATGCCCATGTGCAATTGTCCGACACCGCTTGGCGGCGGCACCAAATGCCCGCCTATCATTTGATGCGCGAAGATGGACGCGGGATTACACTGGTCAATATCGGCGTCGGACCCAGCAATGCCAAGACGATTTGCGACCATTTGGCCGTGCTTCGCCCGCATGCGTGGATGATGATTGGCCATTGCGGCGGCGTTCGTTCCAGCCAAAAGATCGGCGACTTTGTGCTGGCTCATGCCTATTTGCGCGATGACCATGTGCTCGATGCGGTCTTGCCGCCAGAGATCCCCATTCCCCCAATTGCTGAGGTGCAGCAAGCCCTTGCTGGCGCCACAGAAGACATTGCCGGCGAGCAAGGCGCAAATTTGAAACAGCGCATGCGCACAGGCACGGTTGTCACCACCGATGACCGCAATTGGGAGCTGCATTATGCCAGCTCTGCCAAACGCTTCTCGCACAGCCGCGCGATTGCAGTGGAGATGGAAAGCGCGACCATTGCCGCCCAAGGCTACCGCTTCCGCGTGCCTTACGGAACGCTACTATGCGTGTCGGACAAACCCTTGCACGGCGAAATCAAACTACCGGGCCAAGCGAACAAATTCTACGAGGAAGCGATTGCCGCCCACCTGCAAATCGGGCTGGAGGCGTGCAAGCGATTGAGGGATGAGGGCGACCGGCTGCATTCGAGGAAACTGCGCGCGTTTAACGAGCCGCCGTTTCGGTAAGCAATTCAAAAGGGATTTTCGCGGAATCTCTCAGGCGAGAATATTGCTGGTCAGCATAGCGATGAGCAAAAGCCTCGCGCTCAGCCTTAGGTCTTGCGAAGTAATTTTTCTCAAGCCTCTCGAAATCCTTACCCTCCATAGTTGGCTCCTCAACCTTAGAAAGCCAATCAAACCAATGCCCTACTTCATGCAAAAGTGTTCTATACAATTGAGTGTTGCGCGCTGACTCTCGAGACAAAGCAATTGTGTGCTTTCGGCCCAATCTTTGAACAGAATGACCGTCCGACTTTAGCCGTTCTAGTTCTGCAAGATCGTCAGGGTCCAATGATGTACCCCATGTGATTTCTCTACTAACATCGACGGCTTCAAGAAATATTGCAGGTCCGTTGGCCAAAGGCTTGCCTCGCTCAGTTGTCACCTCGGCATAATATAGTAGCCTTCCCCAAACTGGAGAAAGAGTGAGTTGCTTGCGGGTTGGTTGCCTAAATACGATAGTCTGAAGCCCAGCCCAATCGCTTTGAGGAAGGTTCGAAAGCACAAACGCCACATCTGAAACAGTGCAAGGATGGATGCAGCCGATCCGATTTGCTTCCACAATAAAGCGAACTTTTCGGCCAGCGATTTGACGGTCTTCAATTTCGTAGTCACCGATTGAATTCAGCCAATGGGTACCATCTGACCGATCAGGAATAACGAGAGAATTATCTTTGCCGTGGCCCTGTTTTTTGGTGCCAATATTACGATTCCTGCGGGTTGGGTTTTTAGCCACTCGCCCTCACCCCCCAGCAAACGCCGTCAGTTCCTCGCGCAATTTCACCAAATTCTGCCCGTAAACCAGCAATTGTGCGCGCGCATTGGCGAGGCTTATTCCGCCCGCTGCATTGACATAGCTTTGCAGGATAACCGTGCCGTCATTCATCCGATACGCCTTGCCCGACGGGGTCTGATCATTGAACGCGCTGATAAAGGCATCGAGCTGCGCCAGGCTGCGTTTATCGCTGCGGGTGAAGGGTGTGAGCACCATCATTGCACGGCAAGTGAGCCGCTCATCACAGGCGCGCGGCATCACCGTAAAGGCGATCCCGCCATTAGCATTGGCGCGGTAGATGGAGCGGCCATTGGCCCCCGCCTCAATCTGCCAACTGGCCTGCACATCCAGCAGCAGGCGCGCAATCGTCGCATCGTCAAATTGCACAATCATTTGCGGTTGGGCACGCTGGGCTTGCGCCTGACTTGGCGTTTGATTTTGCGCCTGCACGGTTGCTGGCGTTGCGGCCAATGCCAAAGCCGCTCCGATTGTTCCTAGCAAATTTCGCATTATCCCTTGCCCTTTGTCTTGGTTGCGCCTGCTTTTGCATTGGCTGCAATAAAATCAATGATTTGCCCAGCGATATCCTTGCCGGTGGAATTTTCGATACCCTCCAGTCCGGGCGAGGAATTGACCTCCATAATCACCGGGCCGTGATTGCTACGCAGCAAATCTACGCCGCATACATTCAGGCCCATCGCTTTGGCCGCACGCACCGCAGTGGAGCGTTCCTCAGGCGTGATTTTGATCAATTGCGCGCTGCCGCCGCGGTGCAGATTGGAGCGGAACTCGCCCTCTGCCCCTTGGCGTTTCATCGCAGCGACGACCTTGCCGCCAACGACCAGACAGCGAATATCTGCGCCGCCCGCCTCCTTGATGAACTCTTGCACCATGATCGCAATATTGGCCCCGCGAAAGGCCTCGATAATCGACACGCCGCCCTTTAATGTCTCGGCCAAAACCACGCCGATCCCCTGCGTGCCTTCAAGCAATTTGATCACCACCGGCGGGCCATTGAC
>CALFEA010000200.1 GCA_937950385.1 uncultured Altererythrobacter sp.
TATACCGAGCAACCTTAGGTGGCGCTGTCGCCCTAGACCTAGATAGCCATATCGGTAATTTTGAAACCAACAAGGAAGCTGATTTTGTTGTGCTAGACCCACATGCCACACCACTTTTAAAGCGGCGAAGCAGCAACAGTAAAGATTGGCAAGACCAACTATTTGCTTTACTCATGCTCGGTGATGACCGCGCGGTTTACGATACCTACATTTTGGGCCAATCGGCCAAACTCAAAACAAGCGCCTAAGCTGCGGGTTCAAAAAATTAATGAGACAGTATTTGGCGGTTAGTGGGCTATCAGCCGATAATTCAATAAATAGATGAGAATGAGTTTAATAGTTAATCAAGACTAAATCAGAATCGCAACAAATGAGTGATACTGGGCAGGTCGGCTGTAGGTGATGATTTCAACCAGCATAAGAAAAGCGGACGAAAATAACGAGTTGATCGCTGCCGCTTACGGCCCTTGGGAGACATTCGAGTCTCATTCCGAATTCGAACTTAAGCGAGTGATCACTGTAGTAGACAGTCCCTTGGATAAATACAAGCACGGCAGATGCGGCATAGAAAAATTGAAACGATAGGAATGCCCATCGTTTGTCAATTACAGCCCATGCAGCGAAGAGATCTGACGTGATTTGAAGTAGAGAGAATCAAAGTATTTCATTACCTGTATTTGACGCGAGCAAAAGCGACCTTCTTTGCCTACACAATCCGATCAGTCAACACCAGCTGATTTCAAATCGTTGGCCAAGGCAGCAATTTGTTTGCGTGCCGTCATCGGATATGAGTCGAAAAAGGTGGACACCGTGAAACCTGGATCGATCCCAAGAATTTCCAAGGCTTCCCATTCAGCACCCTCGATATCACCCTGACGAATCATGCAAGCAGCCAGGTAAATGTGCGTTTCAAGGTTTGCAGGATTTCTGTTCGCAGCTTCACGCAGGTTGATCAAGCCCTGGTTACAGTTGTCTAGGAAATAATAGGCACGGCCCAAAAGTAGATAATAAAGATATCCTGCGTCGGGCCGCAGCCGCATTGCTTCACGCAACAGTGGAAGTGTTTCGTCAGGCTGACCGACATAGGTTCGAATCCCGCCCAAAAGTGCGAGAGCATCAGCATAATACGGCTCAAGTTGAAGCGCGGTCTCTAGAGAGTCTTCGGCCAGTGAAAGGTTGCGCTGTTGGGTCTGCACATACCCGATCACCCAATGTTGTTCGGGCAGATTCGGCTGAATTTCGAGCGCGGTTATTGCAATGATCAGCGCGCGATTAAGCGTTTCATTAGCGTCTAGCGCCCATCCATTGCGATACTCGGCGGCGTACGTCAGGGCAAGTCCGCCATAGGCCCGTGCAAAGTGTGGATCGCGTTCGATGGCACGTTGATACAATGCACGAGCGCGAATGTTTTCCACAGGATCACGTGGCAACAAAGCAACGCGCGCTTTTAAAAAAAGGTCATAGGCCTCGATGCTGTCGGTATAGCCGCGCGATTGGCTCGTCCTGTTGGCAAGGTCGATATCCAACGCCAACGCGGTAACCACATTTGCTTCGATAGCGGCCTCGACCGCCATGAGATCTGAAAACTCACGATCGTAACGCTGAGTGGCCAGAACGATGCCACTGCTCGCCTCTACCAGTCGGGTATCAACCCTTATCCGATCACCACTGCGCCGAACGCCGCCTTCCAGTTGATAGTCAGCATCGTTTGCACTAGCGGGTGCCCGCATAGCAGCAATTGGTGCGATCCCGGCCAAGCCCGACAGGATCGTTTGCTCGATCCCGTGGGCTAGATAATCCTGCGTTGGGTCACCGCTGAGGTTTTGGAACGGAGACACAATTACGCGTGTGCGATCGTCGTGCTTCAATGGAATTTCGGCAACTGATTTAGGCGCATTCTTTCCGAGCCATAGTGCAGCGAGAACGACAAGCGCCAATCCTCCCACCATAATAATCAGCCAGCGCTTTGGCCGTACCGGAATGCTCTCAATATCCACACTGCCAACTTCTGCGATAAGCCGATAGCCACGCTTGGGAATGGTCTCGATCACTCGTGGGTTGCGGGCGTCATCACCGAAGGCTTTGCGCAATTTGATTATCGCGTTGGTCAGGCTGTCGTCGCCAACACAGACTTCCCCCCAGACCTCGTCCTGGATCTGCGCTCGCGATACGACCTGACCGGCGTGGGCAACCAAGAAGACTAGCACCTCCATTGACTTCGGCTCAATCCGGGTTTCCGCTCCATTTAGCATGATCGCGTTCGTTCCGGCGTTCACCATGTAGCCATTCAAGAGGTACCGCGCTCCAACATTCAGCTCGGAATCAGGCGTCATTGAAATATCGTGAAGGCATGGCTGAGCGGTCTTTCGCATCAATGTTTGAATGACCTTAACGCAAAAGTTGGCAAACCGTTGGAAAACCGTTGGGACTTTTTTAAGGCTGATCACCTAGGTTGTAGGTCCGCGAACAGGAGAACGAACCCATGAGTGATTTCGATGCGCAAGCCTACAAGACCACAACCCACGCCCAATGGCAAGATGCCGCCCAGGCTTGGAACGATTGGGGGCTGGTGTTGAAAGAATGGCTCGGCCCAGCAACCGAGGCGATGCTGGATATGGCCGGTATCGGAAGTGGTGCGCATGTTCTT
>CALFEA010000201.1 GCA_937950385.1 uncultured Altererythrobacter sp.
TTTCTGGCGTTACCTTGCGCACTGTCTTGGGGTCTTTCGGATTGCCAAAGGTCACGAGCATCGGCCACGCCTGCATAGGAGGGCGATTGCGTGTGGCAGGAATGGTGCGCGGCAAGTCTTTCGCCCCTTCCACCTGCACCATCGCCTGCAGAAACTCCGCTGCATCGCCGAAACTGTCTTGCGCGCCGCGATTGTCTTCATATTCGTCAAGCGCCTTATCCATCTCGCTTTTCGCAGCTGGCTTTCCAACGTGATCCCGCAGCGCCATGCCAGCTGCAAATTTCGCATAGTCAGGATTTTCTGGGCGCGAGAGAAGCGCGTAATAAGTGCGGCCATTGGGGTGGTCGATAATGACAGCCTCGCCCGTCACGCGGCGCTTGACGATGGAGCCATCTGTGACCTCAACGTGGCGCACCGAGGAAAACTCCTGTCCGCCGGCATGCACCGTCATCTTGTAACTGTAATCAGGGAAGCGATCATCGCCGCAAGCAGACAGCCCAACACAAGCTAGCACAGCAAATATCACTCGCATCAAATTATCCTTCATTTCATTTGTCCCTCATCCAGCCCAAACTCGGCCTACCCACATATCAATATGCACACAGCTTGAAGCATGCAGCAAAAATGTTTAGTTTCCTTTGTAACCAATGCCTGATCGGAGAGGCGCTTCTGCGGAGGTTAGAAGCGGGCGCCGGACAGGCCTTTTGTTGGGCTCCTGCCTTCCTGGGAGCGTTATAAATGAAGGAATGCGCCCATGAGCGACGCCATTGATCCCGCCGATAAACCGACCCCTCGCCGCAAACCCAAGCCGGAAAAGCGCAGCATTGGCGGCCGAGAATTAAAGCCCTCCACATTGATGATGGGGCATGGCTATGATCCGGCCTTATCGGAAGGTTCGCTGAAGGCTCCGATCTTCCTCACCTCCACCTTTGCCTTTGAAAATGCCGCGGCAGGAAAGCGCCATTTCGAAGGGATCACGGGCAAGCGTGAGGGCGGCGCAGAAGGCCTTGTCTATTCCCGCTTCAATGGCCCCAATCAGGAGATCCTAGAGGACCGTCTGGCAATTTGGGACGGGGCCGAAGACGCCCTCACCTTCTCATCCGGCATGACCGCCATTTGCGTGCTGATGCTGGCCAATGTTTCCCACGGCGATGTGATCGTCCATTCCGGCCCGCTTTATGCGGCGACCGAGGGCTTTGTTGCCAAAGTCCTGTCGAAATTCGGCGTGACCTATGTCGATTTTCCCGCTGGTGCGACGCCAGAGGAATTGGATGAAGTGATCAAGCGCGCCAAATGCCAAGCGGGCGAAAATGGCGGCAAGGTGGCGATGATCTATCTCGAAAGCCCCGCCAATCCGACCAATGCGCTGGTGGATATTGAGGCCGTTGCTGCTGCTCGTGATGCCAACCTCAAATGGCCGTGTCCCATAGCCATCGACAACACTTTCCTTGGGCCCTTGTGGCAGCGCCCGCTCGACCATGGCGCAGACATTGTCGTCTACTCGCTGACCAAATATGTCGGCGGGCATTCCGACCTTGTCGCAGGCAGCATTGCAGGGGCGAAAAAGTGGATGGATCCCGTCCGCGCGCTGCGCAACACGATGGGCGGTATTGTCGATCCCAACACCGCCTGGATGCTCTTGCGTAGCCTAGAGACGGTGGAATTGCGCATGGAAAAAGCCGGCCAGAATGCAGCGAAAGTGTGCGAATATTTGCGCGCCCATCCAAAGGTAGAAGGCCTTGGCTATCTCGGCTTTATCGATGATCCGCGCCAGCAAGATATTTACGAGCGCCATTGCAGCGGCGCTGGCTCCACATTCTCCGTCTTCATCAAAGGCGGCGAGGCCGAGGCATTTGCCTTCCTCGACAATCTCACAATCGCCAAATTGGCGGTTAGCCTTGGCGGGACAGAGACACTCGCCAGCCTACCCGCCGCAATGACGCATTTGTCCGTACCCGATGAACGCAAGGCGCAGCTTGGCATTACGGATAATTTGGTTCGGATCAGCATTGGGATCGAAGACCCAGACGATTTGATCGCGGACTTTGAGCAAGCACTGGCGAAAGTGTAACACCCGCACTAGGCTCTCTCCTTCAACAGGTGAGGGAGAGAGCGTGTGGCAGAGAAGAAACCAGTATTCCTAGTCATTGGTGCAGGCGCTGGGATCGGCGGACATGCGGCCATGCGCTTTGCGGCGGGCGGCTATCATTCGGTGCTAGCGCGGCGCAGCGATGAGGACAGTCTTGGACGCTTGATCGGCGCGATCGAACATGGCGGGGGCAGCGCCACCGGCAGTCTGCTGAACGCGGCGGAAGATGGCGCGATTGAGGAATTGGTCGCCCGCGTCGAAACCGACATCGGCCCGATTGAATCCATGCTCTACAATCTGGGCGCGCAAATCGGGAACCGCGCCCTGCATGACACGCCGCATAAGACGTTTGAGCTGGGCTGGAGGCTGGGCTGTTACGGCGTGTTCCGCCTCGCCCATGCGGCTTTTCCGGCCATGGTCGAGCGCGCAAAATCGGGCCGGCTTTGCTCAATGCTCGTCACCTCTGCCACATCCGCCATGCGCGGAAATGCGGGCCAGCACAGCCATGCCGCGGCCATGGGAGGGCGGCGGATGCTATGCCAAACGCTGAATGCAGAATTTGGTCCTAAGGGCATTCACACAGCGCATATCGTCGTGGATGGCGGGGTGAATTCGCCCGACACTCTGGGCAAATTGCTGGGTGACAAGTTTGAAGCTTACAAAGCATCAAAGGGCGAAGATGGCGTGATTAATCCAGCCGATTTGGCCGAAACCTATTGGCATTTGGCGCAGCAACCGCGCAATTGCTGGACACATGAAGTGGACGCGCGGCCATGGAACGACAATGCATGGTGGAATGACAATCCCAATCCGCAGATCGATTCAAGCGCAGCCAAGCCGGGCTTTGCTGGGCCTAAGGCAGATTAAGCGCCGGAGTTTAGGCCAGTAATTTCGCGACGGCTGCGCGCAATTCTGCGTCCTTGTCCGCATCGGTAATCCGGCCTGCTTCGGCATCGAACTTTTCATCATAGTGCGGCAATGAAAAAGCAGCACGTACGTCGCCAGAAAAGATCGGAAAGGCACCTTCAGCAAATGCCAAAACGCGCCCTGCGCCGCCTTGACCTGTAGATGTAGCGGTCAGCAGCATGGGTTTGTCCTGCCATACAGCGGGCCCAATGCGAGAGCACCAATCGAACAGGTTTTTGAAAGCGACGGTGTAGCCGCCATTGTGCTCTGCAAAGCCGATGATCAACACATCGGCTGCGCCCACTTGCGCCAGAAAGTCATGCGCCAGCTGCGGAATGCCATCGGCCTCTTCGCGGTCATGGCGGTAGATCGGCATCTCATAATCATGGATGTCGAGAGTGGTGATCTCAGCGCCCTCTGCCAGCGTTGCGGCATAATCCACCAGAGTGCGATTGATCGAAACAGACGAATTGCTGGCGGCAAAAGCAAGAATTTTGGAGGTCATGGATCTATCCCTTCCAAGCGCGCCGCGCTTCGGCTTGGTTCAATACTTCATAGGCAACTTGCAAGGCTTGGAATTGTTTCGCCGCATCTTCATCGCCCGGCTTCACATCGGGGTGCACCATTTTTGCGCCCTTGCGGTAAGCCTTTTTGACAGCCTCAAAATCGGCATCGCTATCCAGCCCAAGCAATTCCAGAGCGCGCATTTCATCGCCGCTGCGTGTGCCGTCACCCGATCCGCCCCAGCCATAATGGGCAGTTTCTGCATAGCCGGAATTTTCAGCCTGCTCAGCGCGGGCGCGTTCTTTTGCCTCAGCCTTATCTAGGCCTTCAAAATAGTCCCATTTTTTATTGTATTCCGCCGCATGCGCTTGGCAAAAATACCACCGATCTGGATTGTTCGGCGATTTGGGCGCAGGACACAGCCCAGCCTCGGAGCAACCATGCCGGTCGCATTCTTTTTGGACCACAGTGTCGCGCGAGCTATCGTAATCGCCCCAGCGCGGGAAACCCCAATTATTGGATCGGCCGCGTCCGCTCATTGTCGGTCACTCATCTCATTCATGCGTATCATGCCCCGCTACCTATAGGGCCAAGCACGCTTTTGAAAGGGCCATAAGGCTAGGATTTGGAAAAATAGAACCAGTTTCGATATGAAATGTTGCAATGCAATAGAATGTTCATATATTGGCGTTAGATAAAGGTACAGATGAGCAAGCAACTCGCCATATCCAGCACATTCTCCATCTTTGCGATGGCATGCATGGTGCTAATCTCCACCCCAGATAAATCCGGGGCAGCGGCAAGCGATGCTTTCATGCCGGTTCAGGCCGAGATGCCAAATCTCGACCTGCCGAACCCTCAGCTACTGCCCTAAAGCAGCCGCTTTCCTTTAATTGACGATGACGCTAACCGCGCGGCGGTTGCGCGCCCATGATTCTGGATCAGAACCCAAAGCATCGGGGCGTTCCTTGCCATAGCTGACCGTATTGATCCGGTTCGTTGGCACACCCAGGCTGACGAGGTAATTCTTCGCTGCATTCGCGCGCCGCTCACCCAAGGCCAAGTTGTATTCGCGTGTGCCGCGTTCATCGGCATGGCCCTCGATGGTGATCGAAATGCCGGAATATTGGCCCAAATATTGCGCCTGAGATTGCAGAGCGCCTGCATCGGTGCTGTCGATATTGTAGCGGTCGGTGTCGAAATAGATCACGTTCTGACCGTTAATCGCATTCTCAAAATGGGTTTGCGAGCCAACCTGCGGGCCGAGTGTGCTTGGATCCACAGCGGTGGTCGTTTGCGTATTGGTGTTAACCGGCGGCGGAGGAAGCTCCTCAGGCGGTTTCTTGGCGCAGGCGCCAAGGCCAATTGTTCCAGCCAGCAGCATAGTGACTGCGAAACGCTTTGAATTATAAGAACCTGTCATATCAACGGCTTCCTTTCGCATGAAAGCATAAGTTTAAACATGTGTCGCGGCAATGAATAGCCATGCCGCAGTGTTGTATCGGATAGGAACAACCATTCACGGCTGAATTGGGCCCCATGCAGGATCAGATGCATCCACCGGCGTCGGCAAGCGGCGCTCATTCTCGCCTGTCAGATCAACCTGATAGAGCGAACTTTTGCCCGAACCGCGTGTCGTGCGGAAGAATTGAATGATGCGGCCATTGGGTGCCCAGGTTGGCGCTTCATCTTGCCAGCCACTGGTCAGAACACGCAGCCCGCGCCCTTGTGTGTTCATCACCGCGACATTGAAATCACCCGCGATGCGGGTGAAGGCAATCTGATCGCCGCGCGGGCTCCATTCAGGGGTCGCGCAGCGTCCACCAAAGAAGGTTAGGCGGCGCTCATTTGACCCGTCGGCATCCATGACATAGCATTGCTGGCTGCCGCTGCGATCGCTTTCAAATACGATCTTGCTGCCATCGGGCGAGTAAGAACCGCCAATATCAATGCCGGGCGCATTGGTGAGACGTACGCTTTCGCCGCCGCTCGATGACACGCGGAAAATGTCCGTATTGCCGTTCACCGCCATGGAATAAAGGATGTAGCGGCCATCGGGGCTCCAACGCGGGGCAAAGGTCGGATTGGTGCTTTTGCTGACCAAGACTTGCTTGCCCGAACCGATATTGTAAACATACAGGCGCGGGTTACCATCGACATACGAAAGATACAGCAATCGCTTGTAATCCGGTGAATAACGCGGGGTTAGCGCGGTTGCACTGCCCAATGTTAGAAATCGGTGGTTCGCCCCATCGCTGTCCATTACGGCCAAGCGTTTGACGCGGCGATCTTTTGGACCGGTCTCCGCAATATAGGCGATCCGGCTGTCGAAGAACGGACTTTCACCGGTCAGTTTTGAATAGATAAGGTCAGAGCATTTATGCGCCGCGCGCCGCCAATCAGCGGGCGGAACGACCCAGCCCTCGCGCACCAGCTCATCCTGCAACAGCACATCATAGAGATAGCAGCCCACGACCAATTTGCCGTCGCCGCGTGCTTGGACATAGCCGTGCACCAGCATTTCAGCGCCGCGTCCATTCCACGTGCCCCAGCTAGGCGCGGTTATCTGAGCGAAACCGGGCTGCGGCAGAGCATCAGGGCCAGTCGGTTTGAACAGGCCATTATTGCGCAAATTTGCAGTAATGACGCGGGCGATTTCCTTGCCCAAGGCCGCTGTGCCGCTGGAGTTGGCAGGCGTTGGCGCATTGCGATTGGTGGCAAAGCCGGGGATGGCAATGCCAATGTCTTTCCAATCGCTATCGTCGGTGACCGTGCCGCGCAGGGGGCCATCATCATCACCGTCTACGGCGATAGTCTCAACCGGCTGGCCTTCACCAATCGGCGCTGCGACATCTTCATTCTGGGCGGCAGCAGGGGCTGAAAGCATCAAAGCTGCAATTGCGCAGCTAACGGCCGAAAGGAGTTTAAAGTTTTGCATCACAGTTTCCTATCAAAGTCCCACTCAAGGTCATCCCAGCGCGAGTAATATTGCGGGGGCAGTCTAAACGGAGCCGCCAAGCGCACCGCGCGAAGTGCCGCATCGCAGTGGCGCTTCACTTGAGTGCGATTGCCCGGTGTTACGCCTTTAGCCTGTTTGCAGCGCGGCGTCCCTTTTAACGAACCATCCTCGTTCAGTTGCCAAGCAACCGGCGTAACCAGCTTATCGGCATCAAGGCCTGTTGGCGCGGTCCAATGAGGGCGAAGCGCACGCGTTATCGCTCGGTTGAGCGCGGATCGTTCCGCACTGCCAAATGGAGCCGCCGATTTGGTTGAGCCTGCGTTCGATCCACCGGCCCCGCCAAGAAAGTCATCGCCAATTTTACTGCCGCCGCCGCTGCCCTTGGGCTCCGGTTTCGGTTTAGGTTTGGGTTTTGGAGCCGGCTTGGGCGTGCCTTTTGGTTTCGGTTTCGGCTTTGGCGCTGCTTTTGGTTTAGGCTTTGGTTTTGGCGGCGCTTTGCTGGAGGTATTATCGGGGCGGCGGCGCGGCGTAGTATCCTTTGGCTGCGTCGGCCTGGGCGTATCAGCACTGTCTTGCGGTTCAGGTTCAGGCGCAGTTTCGGGCACATCGGGCGCAGCCATGCCGGGGTCAGGATTGGGCGCAATCGTCGGAGCCTGTGAGGCGCGGCTAACATCGGCAGGATCAGGCGAAGTTGCGGTCAGTCCAACCTCACTTGCAAGGCTAACCGTGATCCGCTCCTGCGGTTTGACGATGTCCTTCTTCTCTTTGAAATTGGGCTGGAAAATCAGGACAAGCGCAAGGGCCGCGTGCAGCACAATCGCTACAAACAGGCTAATCAGCTCTTCAGGGTTAAAATTGCGCTCCATATCCACCTAGACCAAATTATGGCGCAGTTTCTGAACCGCTTGTGAGCAGCGCAATCGAGTTAAAGCCCGCGCGGTTTAATTCACCCATAACGGCCATCACCCGGCCGTATTGCAAGCTCGTATCGCCGCGTAGCACGATGTCGGGTTGCTCGCCGCCTTCAGGGGTCAAATCCGCCAAAGCCTGAGGGAAACCGCCAATCGGAACAACATTGTCACCGATGAAAATCACGCCAGCTTGATCGATAGAAACCGTGATCTGCTCAGGGTCTTGATCGAGCGCATTGGCGCGGCTTTCTGGCAATTCAATCGGCACGCCCGATGCAAGCAGCGGGGCGGTGACCATGAAGATGATGAGCAGAACCAGCATCACATCGACAAACGGTGTGACGTTAATCTCAGCCATTGGCGCACGGCGAGAGCGGCGTCCGCCGCCTCGGCCCGAAGAAAGCGAAGCGCCCATCAGATTTGCCCTCGTTTTGCGCACACCCGTTGGGGTGCGCGATTTCCTCGCTCATGCGATCGGAGATCGCGTCGCTGCGGGCGGCCTTGCGGCCTTGCGGCTACTTTGCAGCCGTTTGGAGCATCCAATGCACTCATACTTTATCGAGCTCCCGGCTCAGCCCGCCATGGAACCGGTCCGCAAAGCGCTGCAATCGTGCTTCGAAACGGTTCACGCGGTCACTGAATTTATTATAGGCGATCA
>CALFEA010000202.1 GCA_937950385.1 uncultured Altererythrobacter sp.
GTCTGCGCTGCGCTGGGCAAGAGCGCGCACTTCATTGGCGACAACAGCAAAGCCTTTGCCAGCATCGCCTGCACGGGCGGCCTCAACGCCGGCATTAAGGGCGAGCAAATTGGTCTGGAATGCGATCCCATCGATAACATCAATGATCTGCGTGATTTCTTGTGAGGATTTCTCAATCGATGACATGGCTGTGACCGCTTTTTTGACGACATCGCCGCCATCGGAGGCTTGCTTGTGTGTCTCAGTCATGGAGCTTTGCGCATCAGCGGCATTCTCAGCCGATTTCTTAACCAGCTCGGTAACCTGGCTCATCGCTGCGGCGGTTTCCTCAAGGCTGGCCGCTTGCTGCTCATTGCGGGTTGCCAGGTCATCAGAGGCGGCCCGGATTTCGCCGGAGCCAGTGTTTACAGAACTGGCGGAATCGCGGACCTGACCGATCATATCAGCAAGGTGTTCAACCGAGGAATTATAGGCCTTGCGCACCGCTTCATATTCAGACGACATCCGCTCGTTAATGCGGTGGGTGAAGTCGCCAGCTGCCAGACGGTTGAGTGCATCGGACAAACGATCAACAACAGCCTGTTGTTTCGCGCCGCTTTCCTTCTGCGCGCGTGATGCTTCGCGGAAGACTTCGATCGACCGGGTCATAGAGCCGATTTCGTCTTCGCGGTGGACATTAGTTTTGCCGACTTCCAGGTCGCCAGCTGCCATTTTTTCCATGGTTTGGGCAGTGGTGTTGAGCGGAGCAAGGACTTTACGGTTAAGCATCGTAAGGCCGCCAAAGACGCCAATGATAATGACAAGACCGCTGACAATCAGAGTGATAGTTGTCCAGAAAATCGTCGACGTACTGCTTTCGTTTAGCTCGGCTTGATAAGCGGCGGTTTCAGCCACCAACTTGTTGATTGAGCTGCGGTGGTCACGGTATATATCCAGAAGGCGGTTGAGAGAGCGGTTTACAGCTGCCTCGTCACCGCGGCGAACGGCCGGCGCTAGAGCAGTGTCGATTTCTTTCCAGAAAGCCTCCCCATGAGTGGTCGCAGTGGCCGCAACCCCATTTTTCAAAGAGGCCTCAAGATCGGATGCTGCCCAATGATTTGCGCGTTCTTTCCAAAGAGCTTTTTGCTCAGCCAGTTTTTCAGTGTGAAATTCGAATTCTGAAGGATAACGTGCCAGCAATTGCGCTTCCATAAACGGTTCGAGCAGATATTCAGGCGGAGGCAGAATGTCCGCATTAAACTCATGGAGCTGCTGGCTTTTGAGATGCATGTCTCCGCCAAAACGGATCGTGTTTACGCTCCAGGCGGCAACAAGCGCTGCCAAAAGAATCACGGCGATCAGTCCGATTCCGCCGAATTTGCTCATGCGTTGAATGCTCATTGTGAGAAGCCTCTTTCCTTCGTGTTACCGCTGTGACGGCTTTGTGAGGGGCAAGGTCTAGGGCGAATTGTTGAAGGCAAATGTGATGCCCTCCTAGGCAAGAGCCCCTAGGCAAGGGTGCTTAGCTCGTTTCACAAATTTCTTACCGCATTCCTGTCTAAAGCACTGCTCAAGAACGCATCCATAAAGGGAATTTCCATGAGTAATGTTAGAGTGATGGTTGTTGACGATTCTGCTGCAATGCGCGCTTTGTTCTGCGATATTTTGGATCAGGCAAAAGGCGTGGATGTGGTGGGAACAGCCCGCAATGCGGATGAAGCCCGTGACAAGTTGGAAGAATTAAAGCCTGATGTTCTCACGCTGGATGTCGAGATGCCGGGCATGACCGGTATGGAGTTTCTGGAAGAAGTCATGGCAGAAAACCCGCTGCCGGTGATCATGCTATCATCAATCACACAAGCAGGCACAGGCACGGCGGAAAAAGCGCTGCAATTGGGCGCGGTGCATTGCTTTCCCAAGCCCCAGCACACCACGCCCGAAGAATTCAATGCAACGGTCAATAAGCTTGGCGGGATTGTCATTCAGGCGGCCAATGGCGAGTTGTCGGGTGGCGGGTCTGAGACCGGGGGCTATCAATCCGATGGCCGCATTGTGGCTCTGACAGGCGATGCTGGCGGGATCAGCGCTATGCGCGAAATTGTTGCCGCTTATCCTGCGGCCTGCCCTCCAACATTGATAGTGCTAGACGCTGATGAAGCCGCGGTTGAAAATGCGGTGGCCACTATGCGGCCTAGCGTTGCTTGCCAAATTGAAGATGCCGCAGATGGCGCGATGATGACGCCTGGCACTGTTTATCTGGCCTATAATCCAGCTGTCCATGTGCTGCTGGAGGCGGGGCCATCGCCGATTATTCGACTTGCTGACCGCGACCCTGTTGCAGGCGTGCGGCCTTCTGCTGACCTGTTGTTCGGCTCTATGGCGCGCGCGGGCATCCCTGCGGTTGGCGGCGTCTTGGCGGGCAAGGGGACAGATGGCGCGAAAGGCGTGCAAATGCTCAGCGCGGCGAAAGCTAGCGTGTTCGTTCACAAGCCGCATGATTACGAGCCGGGCGAACGCTATGATGCGGTGCGCGGGCTTGGTATTGAGGTTGAAGCTTTGCCTCAAAACGGAATTGCAGACTGGATATTGGCGCAAACAAGCGCGGAAGAACAGGCTGCGGCCTAGTGTCAAAGGCTGAGCGCGAGCGCCCATTTTGCGCCTATTTCGCTGGGAAATATCGTCCTTCGAACACGACGCCTTCGACCGTGATCTCCTGCAATTTGGCAGCGCCGCCAATGTAAGGGTCGCGGTCAAGCACTACGAAATCTGCTTTTTTACCGGACGCAATAGAGCCCACTTGGTCATCCATTCCGATGACTTGCGCGGCCTCAATGGTGATTGCGCGCAGGGCTTTATCGAGCGAAAGGCGTTCGTTAGGTGCTTTCACATTGCCTTCCAAAGTGATCCGGTTGCTGGCCACCCAAGCCAGATAGAGCGGATCAATCGGGGCCATGTTAAAGTCTGAATGCAGGCCAAGCGGAACGCCTTTTCGTTCCAGTGATCCCAGCCGGTTCATTTGTGCCGCGCGGTCAGGCCCAAGCCCGTCACGCGCATAGGCATCGCCTAAGATGCGGATGTAATTGGGCTGGGCTGATACATACAGTCCAAGCTCACCGATACGGCGGTTTTGCGCCTCGGTGGAATAGCCAAGATGCTCCAGCACAATGTCTTGTCCGTTTGCAGGCTTCAACCGCTCCGTCATGCCGAGCACTGCATCAAGCCCTTTGTCGCCGTTCACATGGGTGTGCAAGTTCCAGCCTGCATCCCAGAAGCGGCGTGTCTGCTTTTCCAATTCCGCTGGCTCGGTTAGCCATTTGCCTTCATGTCCGTCACTATATCCGGGCGGGTTCATTTGCATATATTGCGCAAAGAACGCTCCATCAGCGAACATTTTCACGCGGTTTGAAAAGATGAATTTATCGCTGCCATATTGCTTGCGTGCTTTGGTCAGCCATTCATTGGGATCGCCGGTGACCATGGGTGCGACTGGTATCGCAAGAATGCGCGATGGCGTATCATCGCGGTCGTATAGGCTCTTGAAAAGCGGCGCTTCCACAGCAATCCCGCCAAATCCGCCAAAGGCTAAATCCGCGCTAGTGGTGATACCATTTTCCAGCATCATCTGCCGCATATCCATCAGGCCTGATTGCATTTTTGCAGGTGGGAAAAGGTAAGGGCGCAGTTTTTCAATGCCTGAGAACAGCGCTGTTTCATGAATGATGCCGGTGGCAAAGTCGGCATGGGTGGGGTCGATTTGCGGCTTATCGAACTCGGCAATAAAAGCTGCTTCATCGCCTATGCCGAGCAGTTCCAGCGCCTTAGTGTTGGCGATAATCTCATGGAAGCTGCGCTGCCAAATGACCACGGCGCGGTTCGGGGCTATCGTATCCAGAAGCGCGCGGTCCATATGTCCGTGGAACAATTTGTGATGGCCCCATGTGATGAATAGCTCTTCATCGCTCTGGCTCAAA
This sequence comes from uncultured Altererythrobacter sp., assembly GCA_937950385.1. Classification (GTDB taxonomy): domain Bacteria; phylum Pseudomonadota; class Alphaproteobacteria; order Sphingomonadales; family Sphingomonadaceae; genus Erythrobacter. Next base: position 3,951 of record CALFEA010000202.1, read on the forward strand.
ACTTCACGCAGGCGGGTTTCATATTCCGCTTTTCCGGTGACCGCGGGATAGCTCTTGCCTGGCAATTCCCAACTTTCCGGGCTGATAAATGGCAAGGGCAGCATCATAATTGTCTGCATCGGGTGAATATGCGGCTCAATGAACCCTGGCATCACTACCGATGTGGCTAGGCGCTGATCGATCGTAACTGTGCGGCCCTTGGTCCACGGCTCTAGCTCTTCAATTGTTTGGGCAAGTCCCAGGATAATGCCATCGGCAACCGCGATATATTTGGCCTTGGGATAGCCGGGCTCCATCGTAATCGTGGTGCCCGTGTGAAAGATGGTGACATCGCTATGCATAGCTTCGGCTGCATCTTTGGCACCCAAGGCGGATGAGAACATCAGCGCCCCAATCATCGAGCACGCCAACACTGCCGCTTGTATGAATTTCGCCATATTATACCTTGCCCCAATTCCCAATATTGCAAGTTTGGACGCGGGCGCGTGTTTGCGCAAGGCGGCAAAGGCTCCGCCTAACTAAATTGCTGCTGCGCATAGCGGCGCATCTGATATTTGCCCCATTCATGCACAGGCGAAGTTTGGCGCTGTGAAGCTTTTTGCGCATACTCTACGTAATTATACGAAATCACGCAGGGAGTTCGATCATGGCCACCAGAAAACCATCATCCTATGATAACGCAGCACGCAGTTTTGGCGTGGTGGCTTTTGCGACATTGCTTGGCGTCGGCTTTGCTTGGCTTGCAGGTTCTGACGGTGTCCAGAAATCGGGGCTGACAGTGTTTGCGATTTGCGCGGCATTGGCCTTTGCTGTGAATTGGTTGGCCTTTGTGCCAGCCGCGATTGCGCAGACAGAGAAATATTATGATCTGGTCGGCGCGGTCACCTATATCTCGATGCTGGTTACAGCCTGCGTTCTGTCTGCGCCGCTGGATATTCGTGCGATAGTTGTAGCAGCAATGGTGGCTGTTTGGTCGCTGCGCTTGGGCACGTTCTTGTACCAGCGTATCCATTCTGTCGGCGGAATTGATCAGCGTTTTGACAAGCTAAAAGTAAACCCGCCGCGCTTTTTGGTGGCATGGACGCTGCAAGCGGTATGGGCAATTATAACGGCGGCTGCGGCGATTGTGGTGATCTCCGCGTCTGACCGCGAGCCGATCGGCATATTCTTCTGGATTGGCGCGGCTGTTTGGGTGTTTGGTTTTGCGATGGAAGTGATCGCTGACCGGCAAAAGGGTGCGTTTCGTCAGGATGCTAGCAATCAGGGCCGCTTCATCAATACGGGCCTATGGAGCTGGTCGCAGCACCCCAATTACTTCGGCGAAATTTCCCTGTGGACGGGCATTGTGATCATTGCATTTCCATTGCTGTCGGGCTGGTCGTTGCTCGTGTTTGCTTCGCCTTTGTTCATCACATTGTTGCTGACGAAAATCAGCGGCATCAATATGCTGGATTCGGCCGCGGCAAAGCGCTGGGGCGATGATGCGGAATATCAGGAATATCGGCGCAAAACCTCCGTGCTGATCCCGCGTCCTCCTAAGGACTAGTCCCTGCGCATAAAGCCCAGGTCTGGCGATGCAAATCGGCCAATATTGGGGGCAATGCTGGGCAGTTCGGATGCGCTAACGCCAAACCACTGTGCCATGGTGGCAGAATATTCGTCCACAGAAACGCTGGGCAGCAATCGTCCGCGTCCAACCTGATCGTCGCTTTCCAACGAAACTTGCGGTGCGGTGCCGTAGAATTGTCCGCCATTGACGCCGCCGCCCATGACGAAATGGTGGCTGCCCCAGCCATGGTCGGAGCCATCGCCATTGGACGCAAGCGTGCGGCCAAAGTCTGATGCAGTGAACGCAGTGACAGAATCCGCAATGCCCATTTCGGTCGTGGCGCGGTAAAAGGCGTCCATCGCAAAATCTATCTGGCCGAGCAGACCTTCATGCGATCCAATCAATCCGTCATGATGATCAAACCCGCCCATCGACACCATGAACACTTGGCGGGTTACCCCCAAACGCTGGCGTGCTGCAATCAGCCGGGCGACAACGGAAAGCTGTGATGCGAGCCTATTGTCTTGGCCAAAATCGGTTGCAAGATTGGCGTTTTGCAAAGCATCATTGACGAAGCCGCCATATTCAAGACTGCGGGCATTAACGACGGAATAATCTGCCTCCAGCACATGGCCATGGCTGGTCGTCAGCAGGGTTTCCAGCGCCTGTGATGCCGCAGCAGACCGGTACAAGCGATTATCGGTCACGCCCCGGATCAAGGTCGCCCCGCCTGATGACACTTGATAGGGCACCGCTGTCTCGCCGGTAAGAAACACCGCATTGCCAGAGGCGTTGATGGCGGTGAACATAGAGTTGGTATTGCTCGACAGGGCCAGATCGCCCATCCGTCCGCCCCAGCCGGTGGTTGAGCCTTCAGGCTGCGAGCTTTGCCAGGTGGATTGCTGATCATTGTGCGAAAACAGCTTGGCGGGCCGCGGGAATTGCGCATTATTGTCGCTGTCATATTGCGCCTTGGTCAAGGGCACGACCAGCGGTCCAACATTGAGCATTGGGGCCATTTGCCCAGCGTCAAAGCGAGCCTTCAGGCGCGGCATTGTCGGCGCGATGGCATAGCGAATATTATCAGTTAGCGTCTGCTCGTCGGGCTGGCGCAAAACTGTATTGACTAGGCTGGCTCGCGGCAGTGCGATACCGCCGCCGCCTTCACCGTCGCCGCCGCGAATGGTGCTGTAACGCGCGTAATTTGCCGCATCGAAAGGGATCAGCGTGTTGCCGTGATCATTCCCGCCATACAAGAAGATGCAGACAAGCGCCTTATATCCGCCCGCAGAAGAAAAGGCGGCTGCCTCGCCCAAGCCGGCAAGACCCAATGCATAGGACGATGCCGCCCCCGCAACGGCCAATTGACTGGACCGGCGCATAAAGGCGCGGCGTGAAATTTCATTGCTTTTGCCGATGAACATGAGCGCAGGCCTTTATCGTTGGATCATATATTCGTTGGATGCCATCACCAGCAAAGTGCCGATGTGGATGCGGCGCAGCTTGGTTTCTTCATCGCTTGTCGCGGTCACCTCAATGTCATTCATCGCGCCCAAAATGGTGCTGCGTGAGCTTTGAGTTAGCTGACCTGCAGTAAGCAATAGATCGAGCCGGTCGAGCAAGGCTTCTGCATTGTCAGCAATCTCAAGCTCGCCAGCATAGCTGGAGGAAAAATCGCGCATCCAAAAGCCGCGTCCGTCGATCGAACGCTCCATGAAATTGATGTAACCTGCAACCGAGGTTTCATTGACGATCTGAAATTCTGGCGCGAGCAAATCCATCTCAGATGTTTTTGTGCCCGGCGGGCTATATCCGGGCCTGAAGAAGTTGAACACCGATGGTGAACGTAGCGGTGCTTGACCCAAACGCCTGGCTGCATCCGACAAATTCCCGACTGTGAATTGACCAGAGGTGGAGCGAACGCCGGCTGTGCGTGCCCATTGCGCAAATCGCAGCATAGGCTCGCGCAATTTGCCAAAGCGACTATCGGTAAGCCCGCTAGGGGCCAGTGCTTCATCATCCAGCAAAACGGCTTTGAAAACAGCGCGAAGATCGCCGCGTGTGCCGCTGCCATTGTTGTTAAATGCATCGGCTACGCGGCTGACATAGGCGGGGCTGGGGTTAGAAGTGACAAGACGCTGGATCATCTGCTTGCCGAAAAACGGGCCGACATTGGGGTGATTGAACAAGACATCCAGCGCGATCCGCAGCGATTCTTCAGCTCCGGTCCCGGCGGGAATTGTCGTTCCTAGAAACGTTTTTTCTTCGTCCGAATGATAGCTTTCACTGCGCGGTCTTCGCCAACGCGCAGGGTCCGCTGTCAGCGGGTTGCGGACATAGGCCGGGTCGGGAACTTGGAAATTGCCATTATTGGGTGACGGAGTGAAATTGATGCCGGTCGCATCATAATCATAGCCGGTAAAAACCTTGGCAATGCCGGTTACATCATCATTGGTGTAAGTCTCGACGGGTTGGCCGCCATTGGTGCGCACAGTGCCATCATTGTTGAGTTCAAATAGGCCGATAGAGAATAATTGCATCACCTCGCGGCCATAATTTTCATCCGGAACACGGCCAGAGCGCGGGTCAGCCTTGCGATTGCCGCGGGTATTGAGGAACACGCCCATCGCCGGGTTCAGTGTGATCGCTTCCAGCAAATCGCGGAAATTGCCAAAAGCATTGTCATTGAGAATGTCCCAATAGGCGCCCATCGCAGACCCGGGCCAGGTGATATTGACCGAATTGGCCGATACAACGAAAAACTCAGACAGAGCCAATGCGGCGCGCTTGCGGACGGTTGATCCGCCGCGCAGCAATTGGCTCCAGACCATTAAGTCAGTGATGCTGCTACGGAAGAAGAATTGATCAGTGGTGACTTGATCGAACCCTTCTTGCCGGATGAATTGCTCTGCAGTTTGCGAATTGCTCGCGCTCATTTGACGGTCAAGCCAAGGCTCATACCCGCTGGATTTCACAGCGGTGATTTGAGCAGGCGATGCAAATAGCGAAGCATGGAGGAGGAAGCGGGCCGCCTCTTGGTCGGTTTGGGGTTTGACCACAGTGGGAGCGGGCGTTCCACCACCAGCAGTTCCGCCGCCTGCACTGCCTGCCGCGCCTCCCGATCCGCCGCCGCCACAGGCTGCTGTTGCAACGGCTAGAGCAGAGACAAGCCCAGCTTTTGCCAAGGCAATGTTAGATGGGGTGTCTGATCGCGGCTGGCCCGCTGCATTGGGAGCACTTGTTTGTTCGTTGTCCTCAACTTGGTCTGCGTGCGTGTCAGCACAATCAGCGGTTTCGTGTGTCTCCAAAACAGACGCATCGTCAAAATTCTCGTGCATTGCCGCTCCCAAGCTTTGGCTGCGCTGATGTCTTTCACCAAGCAATCAGACGCTGAAGTAATCGGGCATACTGCGTGAAACCCTAAGCAGCGCGGTTATCCCAAATTAACCATGCGATCTTTTCTTTTGCGACCAAATCAGAGCAAAAAGGGGCAGGCCGAATCCACAGGAGCTGAAACATGCACAGTTTCGGCTTTGACATGGCGCAGTAAGCCAGCAATCACTCGGGCCCATGAAGAATGAGGCGCCCTTTGATTTGATCCTGCTAGGCGGCGGACATGCGCATTGCGCAGTCCTAACGGATTGGATCGCAAATGGCGTTCCAGCGCAGCGAGCGGCGCTGGTCAGTCCTGCGCCGCATTTGCGCTACTCCGGCATGGTGCCTGGCTGGATTGCTGGGCAATATCCGGCAGATGCTGGCCTCGTCGATGTAAGGGCGCTTGCTTTGCAGGCCGGTATTACTTTCATCGAGGATCGCTGCATTGCGATTGATCCGGTTGCTAATGCTGTGATGACCGAGGCGAGCGGCGTGCTTCGTTTTGCCAATTGCTCCATCGATACTGGCGGGGTCGGAAAAGCGGCAAAGCTGCTGGGTGATGATGCGAGATTGATTGACGTGCGCCCGATTGATGGCTTGGTAGAGCGCTTAGAGGCGGCAGGTTCGCCGGAAAATGTTACTGTGATTGGCGGCGGTGCAGGCGGGGTGGAGCTCGCCTTTGCGCTCAATAACAGACCATCAGATGAGCCGCAGGCCATCGCTTTGATTACAGGCAAGGCGGGTCTGCTACCCGACTTCGCACGGGGTCCGCGTGAGATGGTGCGGAGAGAATTGGAGATGCAAGAGATTGCCGTGTTTGAGAGTGATGCAGTCTTAACAGACGGCACCCTCCAAATGGGAGATGACCCCCAGACCTCGGCAGATGATCCGCTAAAAAGCGCTGAAATCCTGGTCGCATCCCTTGGATCAGGCGCGCCTGATTGGCCAGCATCTGGCGGTTTAGAAGTGGATGAAAATGGCTTTATTGCTGTCGATAAATTTCAACGCTCAATATCGCACAGCCATATTTTTGCCGTGGGCGATGTGGCGAGCCGCCAAGACATCCACGTTCCGCGATCCGGCGTTCATGCGGTGCATGCAGGGCCATTGCTGGCCGCCAATCTTCGGCTGGTCTTGAGCGGAGAGGAGCCAAGGCGTTCTTACCGTCCCAGAAAGTTCAGTCTCTACATCCTTTCGACCGCCAATGAAGAAGCGATTGCAGTCTATGGGCCGGTCGCGACAAAAGCGGAATGGGCAGCCGATCTCAAAGCATGGATCGACAAGCGCTGGCTGGCCTCCTACGCCAAACTCACACAGGATATGTAACCGCTTGTCGCAATCATGCGAACCAGCGGTAACAAAGGGGTATCCATGAAGAAAATCGCCATCATTGCTGTCATCGCCACGCTGATTGCGGCGTTCTTTTATTTCGGATTGAACGAACGTCTTTCAGCCGATGGCATATCAAACACTATTGCAGAGATTGAAGCGTTTCGCAGCGATAATGCGATGCTGGTACTTGCGGTCTTTTTCGCAGTTTATGTAGCCGTTACAGCGGCCTCTCTTCCCGGCGCCGCTATCTTGACCTTGATTGCAGGGGCTCTTTTTGGCCTTGTGACGGGCGTAATTCTGGTCTCCTTTGCCTCGACAATGGGGGCGACGCTAGCGTTCCTCTCTTCGCGTTATGTGCTGCGCGACAGCATCGAAGGCAGGTTTGGTGACCGGCTGAAATCAATCAATGAAGGCCTGGAGCGCGACGGCGCCTTTTACTTGTTTTCGCTGCGGATGATCCCAGTCATCCCATTCTTTGTCATCAATTTGGTGATGGGACTGACACGGATAAAAACCACCACTTTCATATGGGTTAGTCAGCTGGGTATGTTGCTTGGCACGATCGTCTATGTGAATG